>CAYNUN010000234.1:0-3972 GCA_964400345.1 uncultured Methylobacteriaceae bacterium | reverse complement strand
GCGGCCGTTTTTCGTTTCATCCTGCGACGCGTCAAGTCACGGGGCGTCTTCGCGGTCAGAGCAGGAGAGACGTGGATGCCCGCATGCGCGGGCATGACGTCCGCGCTCGGGACCGCAAGGTGGACGACCCGATCGCCGGACCGAGCCGCATCCCGGGCGACGAGCGGTTCCGGCAAGGACGTGGCGAGGAGCGAGCGGGTGCGGGCCGCCTCAGGCGGCCTGCGGCTCGGGCCGCACGACGGGGGTTTCCTTGATGGGGAGATTGATCAGCGCGGAGGCGATGCCGAGCGCGATCGAGAGCCACCAGACGATCTCGTAGGATCCCGTCTTCTCGTAGAGCACGCCGCCGAGATAGACGCCGAGAAAGCCGCCGAGCTGGTGGGAAAAGAAGGCGAAACCGTAGAGCATCGAAAGATAGCGGGTGCCGAACATCACCGCGACGAGGCTCGACGTCGGAGGCACGGTCGACAGCCACAACAGGCCGATGAACACGCCGAAAAGCAGTGCCGACATGGGCGAGGGCGGCATCAGCAGGAAGACGAGCACCGCGACCGACCGTCCCGCATAGATCGCGGCGAGGATCCAGCGCTTCGGCATGCGGCCCGACAGCCAACCCGCGGTCAAGGAACCGACGACGTTTGCGAGGCCGATCAGCGCGAGCGTCCAGCCGCCGACCCAGGCGGGAAGGCCTATGTCACGGAGATAGGCGGGCATATGCGCCGTGATGAAGGCGAGCTGGAAGCCGCAGGTGAAGAAACCGATCACGAGCAGCACATAGCTCGGATGGCGAAGCGCTTCCGACAGCGCCTGCCGGATGGATTGCGGCGGCTCCGCCTTCGCCGCTCCTCCGAGGCCCCGCGTCGCGAGCGGGATCGAAAGCGGCAGCACCAGCAGCAGAACGGCGCCGAAGATGACGGCGGTCTGGTTCCAGCCGAAGGCGTCGATCAGCGCGCTGCCCACGGGCGGGAACAGGAACTGACCGAATGAACCCGCCGCCGTGCCCGCGCCGAAAGCGATGCCGCGCATGGATTCGGGCAGGAGCTTGCCGAAGGCGCCGAGCACGATGTTGAAGGAGCACCCCGCGAGCCCGAAGCCGATCAGCATGCCGGCCGACAGCGTCAAGGCGCCGGGGGTCGCCGAATAGGCCATGAGGATCTGCCCCGCCCCGTAGAGCAGCGCGCCGATGCAGAGCACGCGGACGGTGCCGTATCGGTCCGCCAGCGCCCCCGCGAAGGGCTGGCCGATGCCCCAGACGAGGTTCTGGATGGCGATGGCGAAGGAGAAGACCTCGCGCCCCCAGCCGTGCTGCGCCGACAAGGGGATCTGGAACAGGCCCGTGGAGGCGCGGGGGCCGAAGGTCACGAGCCCGATCAGACACCCCGCGACGAGAATGATTTCGGGCGCGTAGGAGCGGCGTGCGGGCGCGACGGGCGAAGAGGTCATCGGCATCTTCCGGAGGAACGAACAGGCCCTATATACCGCGCCCGAACGGCATGCGCCTGACCGGGAAAGCCGAGAGAACGGCGCTTCCTGCATGGCAACCATGCGAATCATGCTTCCGGAGCGCGTCCGGCGGACTGGAAATGCGAGGGCCTCGTGTCTATAATGAGTTATGCTCAAATGGAGCATAAAGCCGGCGCGAGACCGGCGATTTTATGGCCCAACATATGCTCAAGATGAGCATATCGGAGGATGTCATGGGAGCTCTCTCCACCGCTCTTCCCTTCGGGGCGCGTGTTCCGGCCGCGGAGGCCGCGAGCCCGGCGCAGCGCCGTTACGGCGTGCTGCCGATGCCGTCGCTCGAATGGACGCCCGAGATCGAGCGCGCCACGGCTCACCTTTACGAGAAGGTGAAGGACGTGATCCCCGCGGTCGAGTGGCCGTTCTTCGCGCCTTACGTTCATGCCATCAATCGGCTGAAGAAGGAGCGCAACGCGGTCATTCTCGCGCACAACTATCAGACGCCCGAGATCTTCCACTGCGTCGCCGACGTGGTGGGCGACAGCCTGCAGCTCGCCCGCGAGGCCGCCAAGGTCGATGCGGACGTGATCGTGCAGTGCGGCGTGCATTTCATGGCCGAGACGTCGAAGCTGCTCAGCCCCGAAAAGACCGTGCTGATCCCCGATGCGCGGGCGGGCTGCTCGCTCGCCTCCTCGATCACGGGTGCGGATGTGCGGCTGTTGAAGCAGCGCTATCCCGGCGTGCCCGTCGTGACCTATGTGAATTCCTCGGCCGACGTGAAGGCGGAGACGGACGTGTGCTGCACGTCGTCGAATGCGGTGAAGGTGGTCGAGAGCCTCGGCGTCGACCGCGTGATCTTCCTGCCCGACGAATATCTCGGCAAATACGTCGCCGCGCAGACTTCGGTGAAGCTCATCCTCTGGAAGGGCCATTGCGAGGTGCATGAGCGCTTCACGGGCGAGGAGCTGCGCGCCTATCGCGACGCCGATCCCTCGATCGAGATCATCGCGCATCCCGAATGCCCGCCGGACGTTCTGGCGGAGGCGGACTTCACGGGTTCGACCGCGCATATGATCGACTGGGTGAAGACCAAGCGCCCCGCCAAGGTGCTGATGGTCACGGAATGCTCGATGGCCTCCAACGTGCAGGCCGAAGTGCCGGACGTGACCTTCATCAAGCCGTGCAATCTCTGCCCGCACATGAAGCGCATCACGCTGCCGAAGATCCTCTCGGCGCTGGTGAACATGTCGGAAGAGGTCCTGATCGACCCGGCGATCGCCGAACGCGCGCGCCTGCCGATCGAGCGCATGATCGCGCTGAAGGCGTAATGGGCGAAGGCCTCCGAAGCTCCCGCCGGAAGGAGGGCCGCATGGCCGCCTCGCCCTGCATGATCCGCCGCACCCCTGTTCCCCTCATGGTGAGGAGCGCCGCCGCGCGGCGCGTCTCGAACCATCGGCGGGGATCGAGGCACGAAAACCTCGTGGTTCGAGACGGCGCTCCGCGCCTCCTCACCATGAGGTTTTCTCGGTCGGGCCTTCTCCGGAGCCGCAATGGAAGCCCTCATCCTGAGGAGCGGGCGGAGCCCGCGTCTCGAAGGACGAGGGCGGCGGGGATCGAGGCGCGAAAACCTCGTGGTTCGAGAGGGCCCTTCGGGCCTTCTCACCATGAGGTTTTCTCGGGGCCCGCCCTTTGACCGGCCCCGTCGTCATCGTCGGCGGAGGGCTCGCGGGGCTGTTCTGCGCGCTGCGCTTCGCCCCGAAGCCCGTCACCGTTCTCGCCGCGGCGCCGATCGGCGAAGGCGCGTCTTCCGCTTGGGCGCAGGGCGGCATCGCGGCGGCCATGTCGGAGGGCGATGCGCCGGAGAAGCATACGGCCGACACCGTGGCCGCAGGCGCGGGCATCGTCGACGAGGCGATCGCGCTGGGCATGGCGCGGGAAGCGCCCGCGCGGGTGCATGACCTGCTCGGCTACGGCGTGCCGTTCGACCGCGATCTGGAAGGCCGGCTCGTGCAGTCGCGCGAGGCCGCGCATTCCGAGCGGCGCATCGTCCGCGTGAAGGGCGACATGGCGGGCCAAGCCATCATGGAGGCGCTCGTCGCAGCCGTGCGCCGCACGCCGTCGATCACGCTGCATGAGGGTTATGTCGCCGAGCGGCTGATCGTCGATCACGGCATCGTGAAGGGCGTCGTCGCGCGGGGCGATCATGGTCGCGCCGCCGTGGCGGAGGCCTTTCCCGCGGGCGCGGTCGTGCTCGCCACGGGCGGCATCGGAGCGCTCTACGCCGTCACGACCAATCCCGTCGAAGCGCGCGGCGTCGGCCTCGCGGTGGCGGCGGAAGCGGGCGCGGTCATCGCCGACGCCGAATTCGTTCAGTTCCACCCGACCGCGCTCGATGTCGGCCGCGATCCCGCGCCGCTCGTGACGGAGGCGCTGCGGGGCGAAGGGGCGAGCCTCGTGGACCGCGACGGCCGGCGCTTCATGCCCGCGATCCATCCCGACGCTGAACTCGGG
>CAYNUN010000233.1:0-3974 GCA_964400345.1 uncultured Methylobacteriaceae bacterium | reverse complement strand
CTCTCCCCGAAGACGAGACATGACGATGAGCGATCCCCGCACGGACAGGTCGAACGGCGATCCCGCCCGCATGGCGGCGGCGATCCGATTTCTGGCGGCGGACGCGATCCTCGAGGCGGGCGAGGGGCATCAGGGCGTGCCGTTGGGCATGGCGGAGATCGCCGCGGCGCTGTATCGGAGCCATATCAAATTCTGCCCGGCCGATCCGCTCTGGCCCGACCGCGACCGCTTCGTGCTGTCGAACGGGCACGGTTCGATGCTGCTCTATGCGCTGCTGCATCTGACGGGCTACGAGAAGATCACGCTCGACGAGATCAAGCGCTTCCGCAGGCTCGATTCGCATTGCGCGGGCCATCCGGAATTCGACCCGCATGCGGGAATCGAGGTCACCACGGGGCCGCTCGGACAGGGCATCGCCAATGCGCTCGGGATGGCGATCGCGGAGGAGCATCTGCGCGCGCGCTTCGGGGCGGAGCTGGTCGACCATCGGACCTGGGCCTTCGTCGGCGACGGCTGCCTGCAGGAAGGCGTGGGGCAGGAGGCGATCTCGCTGGCGGGCCATCTCGGGCTCGGACGCCTCACCTTCATCTGGGACGACAACCGGATCACCGACGACGGGGCGACGGATCTGTCGATCTCGGAGGACGTGGCGGAGCGGTTCAGGGTCGCGGGATGGCATGTCGTCGAGATCGACGGGCATGACGTCGAGGCCGTATCGCGCGCTCTCGATGCGGCGCGTCTCGACCCGCGCCCGTCCCTCCTCGCGTGCCGGACGGTGATCGCGAGGGGCATTCCGCGCCTCGAAGGCCGCCGCGGAGGCCACAGCGCGCCGATCTTCGCCGAGGACCGCGCCGCCATGGCCGAACGGTTCGGCTGGGACGGCGGGCGTTTCGAAATCCCGGCCGACGCCGCCGACGCCTGGAAGGCCGCGGGCGGGCGCTGCCGGGACGCCCATGCGGCCTGGCGCGAACGCCTCGCCGCCGCCGATCCGGCCCTGCGCGAGGAATTCCTGCGCTCGCAGGGCTCGCTGCCCGCCGCGGGAGAGGCGGAGGCGCTGTCGGCGGTCAAGCGCGCGGCCGCCGCCGCGGCGGAACCCGCACCGCTCATCAAATCCTCGGGCAACGCCGCCGAAGCGCTCTGCAGCGCGGCGGCGGACGTGATCGTCTCATGCGCCGATCTCGAAGCGCCGACCGACCACAAGCGACGCCTTGCGGCGTTCACGCGGGAGGATCGCGCGGGGCGCTACATCCATTGCGGCGTGCGCGAGCATCTCATGGCGGCGCTGGCGAACGGCATCGCCGCGCATGGCGGCGCCCGCGCGGTCGCCGTCACCTATCTGGCCTTCGCCGATTATCAGCGCGCCTCGATGCGGATGGCGGCGTTGATGAAGCTGCCGGTGATCTTCGTCTTCAGCCATGATTCCATCGGGATCGGCCGCAACGGCCCGACCCATCAGCCCGTCGAGATCATCGCCTCGCTGCGCGCGATGCCCGACATGACCGTGATCCGCCCGGCGGATGCGGTGGAGGCGGCGGAAGCGTGGGAGATCGCCGCCGCGCATCGCGGGGGGCCGCTCTCGCTGATCTTCGCGCGGCAGGCCGTGCCGCGTCTGCGGACCGACGCAACGGGCGGGAACCGGACGGCGCGGGGCGCCTATGTGCTCGAAGAGGCGGGTTCGGGCGTGCGCGACGTCACGCTGCTCGCCACGGGCTCCGAAGTCGCGATCGCCGTCGAGGCGCGGGCGATCCTCGCGGCGCGCGGCATCCGGGCCGCGGTCGTGTCCATGCCCTGTTGGAGCCTGTTCGAACGGCAGGATCCGGCCTATCGCGCGGCGGTGCTCGGCCCCGAGGGCGGCGTCCGCGTCGGCATCGAGGCGGCGGTGAAATTCGGTTGGGAGCGGTGGCTGGGCTGCGACGGGCCGTTCATCGGGATGACGGGCTTCGGCGCGTCCGGCCCGGCGGAGGATCTCTATCGCCGTTTCGGCATCACGGCCGAGGCCGCCGCCGATGCGGCGGAGACCGCGCTCAGGAACCGCGGCCGGGGCTGACGTCGAGGGGCGGCGGCCGGGGCGTCTCGGTCTCGGGCGCCGCTTCGAGGCCCAATTCGCGCAGGAGCCAGTCGGAAAAGGCCTTCAGCGGGTGCCGCGGCCGGATGTTGCGCGGATATACCAGATTGTGGCCGACATAATCGATGGAGCGGGAGCGCTCCGCGAGCGGGGCGACGAGCCGGCCGGAGGCCAGCTCCTTCTCCGCGAGGCGCGTCGATTCGAGGGCGACGCCCATGCCTTCCGCCGCGGCGGAAATGGCGAGGAAGCTGCGGTCGAAACGGCCGCCGATCCGCGGCAGACCGTCGACGCCGTTGGCGGCGAACCAGTCGGCCCATTGCACCTGCTTGGAATCGCTCTGGATCAACGGAAGGGCGAGGAGATCGGCGGGCTCGGCGATCCGCGCGGCGATCTCGGGGGAACACATCGGCGTGATCCGCTCCTCCCCGAGCGGCACGACGACGAGGCCCGCGATGCGCGGCGAGCCGTAGACGATGTCGGCGTCGAAATCGTCGGCGGTGAAGCGGGTGTAGTCGATGCCCGCGGCGAGCCGGACGTCGATGCCGGGATTGCCGCGGAGGAAATCGTTGAGGCGCGGCGTCAGCCACTGCGCCGCGAAGCTCGGGGCGCAGTGGATGCGGAGCATTTTCGGCGCGCGGGAGGAGACCGCATCCATCCCGCGCCGCAGATCGTCGAAGGCGCGGCTCACATGGCGCATGAGCACCTCGCCCTCATAGGTGAGCCGGACTTGGCGGGTGTCGCGCTCGAACAGGGCGATGCCGAGCGTGTGCTCGAGCTTCTTCACGGCATGGCTGACGGCGCTGGGCGTGAGATTGAGCGCTGCGGACGCGGCGCGGAAGGAGCCGGCACGCGCGGCGGCCTCGAATACCCTGAGCAGCGACAGCGGCACCATCTGCAACATGGGCTCAAGTGAACAGGATTCAACAATCGATGTAAATCCTGCGTTTGTCCCCCGTCTCCGGATGCGGAACTCTCGGGTCAACGAAAGAAAAGACGTTTTCGGGGGGGAACGAATGCTGCTGCAGGGCAAGACCGCCGTCATTTCCGGAGCCGCGAGCGTGCGCGGGATCGGCCTCGCGG
The DNA here is from genome assembly GCA_964400345.1 of uncultured Methylobacteriaceae bacterium. Classification (GTDB taxonomy): domain Bacteria; phylum Pseudomonadota; class Alphaproteobacteria; order Rhizobiales; family Beijerinckiaceae; genus JAIXZO01. The sequence continues at coordinate 829 of CAYNUN010000233.1, read as the reverse complement.
CCGCGAGGCTCTTCGCCGAACACGGCGCACGGGTCGCGATCCTCGATCTCGACGAGGCGGCGGCGAGTTCGGCCGCGGCCTCGATCGGCACGGGCCATATCGGCGTCGCCTGCAACGTCACGGATCCGGCGGCCTGCCGGGCGGCGGCCGAGCGGGTGATCGCGGCCTTCGGCCATGTCGACGTGCTCGTCAACAATGCGGGCGTCACCCAGCCCGTGAAGACGATGGAGATCACGGAAGCCGACTGGCACCGGATCGTCGACGTCAACATGTCGGGCGTGCTCTATCTCAGCCAGGCCTTCATCCCGCATATGCGCGAGCGCAAGAGCGGCTCCATCGCCTGCATGTCCTCGGTTTCCGCGCAGCGCGGCGGCGGCATCTTCGGCGGGCCGCATTATTCGGCGGCGAAGGCGGGCGTGCTCGGCCTCGCCAAGGCCATGGCGCGCGAACTCGGCCCCGACGGCATCCGCGTGAACTGCGTGACGCCGGGCCTGATCCAGACGGACATCACGGGCGGCAAGCTCACCGACGAGATGCGGAAGGAGATCCTCAAGGGGATCCCGCTGAACCGGCTCGGCGACGCGGTCGACGTGGCGCGGGCCTATCTGTTCCTCGCCTCGGACCTCTCCTCCTACATCACGGGAGCGGTGATCGACGTGAACGGCGGCATGCTGATCCATTGAGGGCGCGCGACGCGCGATCCTCGTCCGACATCCCGACATTTCGACATCCGGAGACCGATGTGGCGCCCTCGAAGGGACACAACAAGGAACTCGCGGAACGCGCCTACAAGGTGCGCCGCAACGCCGTGCTGATGGGCGAGGTGCAG
>CAYNUN010000232.1:0-4000 GCA_964400345.1 uncultured Methylobacteriaceae bacterium | reverse complement strand
CGGCTTCTCCGGCGGCGAGAAGAAGCGCATGGAAATCCTGCAAATGGCCCTGCTGGAGCCGCGTTTCTGCATTCTCGACGAGACGGATTCGGGCCTCGACATCGACGCGCTCAAGATCGTGTCCGAAGGCGTGAACGCGCTGAAGTCGGCGGACCGCGCCTTCCTCGTCATCACGCATTATCAGCGCCTCTTGAACTACATCGTGCCGGACACGGTGCATGTCATGGCGCACGGCAAGATCGTGAAGTCGGGCGGCAAGGAGCTCGCGCTGGAGCTCGAAGCCAACGGCTACGCCGATTACAAGACCTTGGCGGCTTGAGGATCAGATGACCGACGTCACCCCCATCCGCACCGCCGCCGAAAGCGCGATCCTGTCGCGCTTCCCGGAGGCGAAGGCCTCGCTGCCGGGCACGGCGGGCGTCGCCGCCCTGCGTGAACAGGCCTTCGGCCGCTTCGTCGAAACGGGGCTTCCGCATCGCCGCGTCGAGAAGTGGAAATACACCGATCTCCGCTCGATCATGCGCGAGGCGGCCCCGCTCGCCGGCGCTCCGTCCGAGGCCGATCTGGCTGCGGCCAAGGCGCTCCTCGCCGCACTGCCCGATTTCGGCGCGGCGAATCTGACCGTCGTCAACGGCCGCTTCGCGGCGTCGCTGTCCGACCTCGCCGATCTCCCGGCGGGCGTGACGGCGACCGATCTCGGCGAGGCGCTCGGCTCCGGCGGGCCGCTCGTGACCGAGCGTTTGGGCCGCGCTGCTTCGGCCGACGATACGGCGCTCGCGCTCAACGCGGCCTTCGTCGCGGGCGGGGTGATCGTTTCCGTCGCCGCGGGCACCGCGGTCGAGCGGCCGATCGCGATCCGCTTCGTCTCGGTCGGCGCTGCGGCGGCGACCTATCCGCGCGCCTTGATCGACATCGGGGCCGGTGCTTCCGTCACGCTGATCGAGACGCATGTCTCGGCCGACGGCGTCGCGCATCAGGCGAACGACGTGGTCGAGATCTTCGCGGGCGACGAGACGAAGGTGGATCACGTCCGCCTCAATGCGCACGGCGATGCGGCGGTGGACGTGTCCTCGCTCGGCGTGGTGCTCGGCGGGCAGGCGAATCTGAACTCGTTCAATTTCGTCACGAATCCGGCGGCGGCGCGTCATCAGGTGTTCTTCCGCTTCGCGGGCGAGCATTCGACGGCGAACGTTTCCGGCGCGTCGCTGCTCAAGGGCAAGCGCCATGCGGACACGACGCTGTTCGTCGACCATGCGGTCGAGAATTGCGCGAGCCGCGAAATGTTCGCCCATGTGCTCGACGATCAGGCGACGGGCGTCTTCCAGGGCATGATCCTCGTCCGCGCGGAAGCGCAGAAGACGGACGGCAAGATGATGAGCCGCGCCGTCCTGCTTTCCGACGACGCGACGATGAACAACAAGCCCGAACTCGAGATCTATGCCGACGACGTGGCCTGCGGTCACGGAGCGACGGTGGGCGCGCTCGACGAAGACCTGCTGTTCTATCTGCGCGCGCGCGGCCTGCCCAAAGCCGACGCCGAAGCCCTGATGCTCGCCGCCTTCGTCGGCGAGGCGCTGGAATCGGTGGCGCATGACGAACTGCGCGAAACGCTCGAAGGCCTCGTCGAAGCCTGGCTCAAGGCGCGGCGCTGACATCGAAGGGGGCGCAGCGGCGCCCCCTGATCCGCCCCTTGCGGGGCATCAACGACTGGCGTCCCTCCGGAGACGCGGGAACCGATCATGAAGCCTTTCGACGTCGAAGCGATCCGCGCCGATTTCCCCATCCTGTCCAAGCAGGTCTACGGGAAGCCGCTCGTTTATCTCGACAATGCGGCCTCCGCACAGAAACCGCGCGCCGTGATCGACCGCATGGTTCATGCCTATGAGCATGAATATGCGAATGTGCACCGCGGGCTGCATTACCTCGCCAATGCCGCGACGGAGGCTTTCGAGGATGCGCGCGAGAAGGTGCGCCTGTTCCTGAATGCGGGCTCCACGGACGAAATCATCTTCACGCGTTCGGCGACGGAGGCGATCAACCTCGTGGCGGCGAGCTTCGGGCGCGCGCATATCGGGCCGGGCGACGAGATCGTGCTCTCGATCATGGAGCATCATTCGAACATCGTGCCGTGGCATTACCACCGCGAGCGGAACGGCGCGGTCATCAAATGGGCACCCGTCGACGAGGACGGCAATTTCCTGCTCGACGAATTCGAGAAGCTGCTGACGGACCGCACGAAGATCGTCGCGATCACGCATATGTCGAACATGCTCGGCACCATAACGCCGATCCGCGAGATCGTGAGGATCGCGCATGCGCGCGGTATTCCGGTCATGGTCGACGGCAGTCAGGGCGCCGTGCACCTGCCCGTCGACGTGCGCGACATGGACGCGGATTTCTACGTCTTCACGGGTCACAAGGTCTATGGGCCGACGGGGATCGGCGTGCTCTACGGCAAGCGCGATCTGCTCGCGGCGCTGCCGCCCTTCAACGGCGGCGGCGAGATGATCTCCGTCGTGACGGAGGATTCGGTCACCTACAACGAACCGCCGCACCGGTTCGAGGCGGGAACGCCGCCGATCGTACAGGCGATCGGGCTCGGGGCTGCCGTCGACTACATGATGAAGATCGGGCGCGAGAATATCCTCGCGCAGGAAAACGCTCTGCGCGACTACGCCATGGAGCGCCTCGGCGCGATGAATTCGCTGCGCATCTACGGCCGCGCCAAGGACAAGGGCGCGATCGTCTCCTTCGACATGAAGGGCGCGCATGCGCATGACGTCGCGACCGTGATCGACCGGTCGGGCGTCGCGGTCCGCGCGGGAACGCATTGCACCCAGCCGCTCCTCGCGCGATATGGTGTCACGTCGACCTGCCGGGCCTCCTTCGCGTTCTACAACACGCTGGACGAGGTGGATCGGCTGGCCGAAGCCCTGCAAAAGGCCGAAAGCCTGTTTTCGTGAGGTCGCACCGATGACGGAAGCCCCCGAGACCGTCTCCCCGAACCGGCCCGACATGGCCGTTCCGTCGGCTCTGCCGCCGGAGGAGATCGATCGGCTCACCGACGACATCGTCGCCGCGCTGAAGACGGTCTACGATCCCGAAATCCCCTCCGACATCTATGAACTCGGCCTGATCTACCGCGTCGACATCGACGAGGCGCGCAAGGTCTCGATCGAGATGACCTTGACCGCGCCGGGATGCCCGGTCGCGGGCGAAATGCCGGGCTGGGTCGAGAACGCCGTTTCGATGGTGCCGGGCGTGCAGGCGGTGGAAGTGAAGATGGTCTTCGATCCGCCGTGGGACCAGAGCCGCATGTCCGACGAGGCGCGGGTCGCGCTCGATATGTGGTGATCGCGACACGGCTAGGAAAAGAACCGTTTCGCGCTTATCTTGATGTTCATGTTTCGCGCCGGATCTTGAACCCGGGCGGGAAGCGGGGACCGACGATGAATTTTCTCTCGGGGCTGAAGGTGATGTCGATCAGCGACGCTGCGGCGGAGCGGGTTCGGCAGATCGTCGAGGCGAGCGACAAGGCCGTGATCGGCATTCGCGTCGGCGTGCGCAACGGCGGCTGTGCGGGCATGTCCTACACGGTCGAGACGGCCGAAGATGTCCGGGCCGGCGACGAAGTCGTCGAGGAGAAGGGCGTGAAGGTCCTGGTGGACCCGAAGGCGGTCCTCTTCCTGCTCGGCACGGAGATGGACTTCAAGGCGACCAAATTCGCCTCGCAATTCGTATTCAACAATCCGAACCAGACCTCGGCCTGCGGCTGCGGCGAGTCGGTGTCTCTCGCGCCCGCGAGCCTGCCGGGAGGCATCGGCGCTCCGGCGCATTGACGGCTGCCTTCATCGCGAAGAGCGCAGCAACGCGGCGGTCCATGCCGGGGCAAGTTGACCCGCGTTCGGAGCGGGCCGGACCGCAGCGCTTCCTTCGCAGTGTTGCGTATCGATCAACGCGCTGACGGAACAGGGTCCCGAGCGGTTGTGCTCATCCCATG
>CAYNUN010000231.1:0-4030 GCA_964400345.1 uncultured Methylobacteriaceae bacterium | reverse complement strand
ATCGATCGCGCGTTTCGTCATGCCGAGGCCGAACGCCGTTCCGCGCCGGGTCTCTTCCGCTCGGACGTCCGGATGGGCGGGTGCGGCGGTCTATGCCGTGGTCAATGCGTCGATCTGGGCCGTGGTGAGCGCCGCCGCCTGTGCCGTGCTGAGGGCGGCGACCTGCGCCGTCGTCAGGGCGGCGAGATCCGCCAATTCAAGCGCGGCGATCTGCGCCGTGGTCAATGCGCCGATCTGGGCCGTGGTGAGCGCCGCCGCCTGTGCCGTGCTGAGGGCAGCGACCTGAGCGGTCGTGAGAGCTGCGATCTGCGCCGCGGTCATGGTCGCGAGATCCGTCAATGCAAGAACGGAGGGGGTGAATCTTGCGAGGTCCGCGGCGGCGAGTGAGCCGATGATCCGGACCCCGGAGAGTTTTCCGCTCGAAGCGAGCGCGTCGAGCTGCCCCATGATCTCGATCATTTCGGAAGCTGATCCGAGAAGTCGGAGGTTCGTCGTCTTGGCAAGAACATCCGGGGTGAATTTGGCGAGAGCCGACGGCACCATCGCGCCGTTCAGTCGGATCTCCCGGAGCGTCGGAAGCAGCCGCTTGTCCGAAAGCGCATCCATTCGCGTGATGATTTCGGCGGGGGACCCGCTCAGAACCGCCCCGTTCGGCACTGTTGTCAGTACGGCTCGCCCCAGCTTTTCCACTGCGGCGGGCGGCAGGTCGCCTTCGACGCTCACCGAGGACAGGCTGCCGGCGCGGGCCGCCCTTACCATCGCTTCGGAGTTGGACATGACGGCGCTCGCCGATCCGACGACCGACAGCGACAGAGCGACGCCCGCATCGGTGAAACGATCGAACGCTGCCAGATCGCCCGGACCAAGATCGTTCGTGATGGTGATCCGCGCGATGTTTCCGGTACCGACCCGCTCCATGATCGGGGCTTCGGCGCCGAGCACTTCGGTCGAACCGCCGACGATCTCCAAGGCGTGCCCTATCTTCGCGGTCCGTGCCCAATCGAAGGAGCTCAGGGCGGACGGAGCGACGCCGGTGATCGTCAACAGCCTGAGCTTGCCGCTCGATGCCGTCGATTTTACGAGCTCGGCCTCCGGGGTCAGGCCGCCGGCGAGTTGCGCGGCCGTTCCCGAAACACGGATACCGCTCGCGATCTTCGACAGTTTCGTCGGGCCGAGGGATGCCAGATTCTGCACGGGGAGCAGACCCCGGACTTCGATGGAACCGACGAGAGAACCGGCGTAATCGGCCGTCGAAGCGGCCACCGCCGAAATCTCGTCCTCGATCCTGATGCCGGAGACCTTCCCGACCAAACTCGTGGACTGCAGGTTTTCCAGCTGCGCAACGCGCAGCGGACCCGTGATCGTCATGCTGCCGACCTTGTCGCCGGCCGCCGCGGCAAGGTCGGTGAAAGCGAGCGGCGCCAAAGCGCGACCGTCTTCCACGATCGCGAGCGAACGGTCCGGGAGCCGAGCCGCCACACTCGGATTTTCCAGAATGCTCGTGGCCTCCGCGACGGTCGCGGCATTCGGGATGCGCAGTTTCGCGGAAGACGGAGCCCCATCGAGGATGCGCTCCATGATGGCGGGGCTCCGCGCGAGAGCGGAAGCCGAGACCTCGATCGTCGCCGGGATACTGCCCGTGACCGTGAGATTCCGCAGCTTGCCCGCGGCCTGCAAGGCCCCGAGGCCTTCGAGCGATGCCATCACCTCGGCATAGCTTCCCCTGATGTCGACGGAGGACGCCATCCGTTCCGCGGAATCTCGGGACATCCGTGCATAGGTCTTCGGCAAGAAAGGACCGTCCGTCACGAAAAAACGCGCATTGGCCAGTTTGCCCAGCGCCGTCGGCATTCGAGCGACCTGTGCGCCCGTGAGACGAAGATCCTCGCCCGCGCTCGAGATGACGGAAGAAAGTTTTCCCTGCGCCGACAGGCTCTCGAATTCGCTGCCGAAAGCGACGATCTCCGATGCTTTGTCCCTGATCGCGATGGAGGAGACGCCCGGAAGGGCCGCAACGTCGCGTGCGCGGATGGCCGGCACGTCGACGACGGAGACCGACGGCGCGGGCTTGAACTTGGAAACGATGTGTCGCCCGTTCACGAATTGCGGATAGGTCAGCGACAACGCTGCGTCTTCCTGGGCGAGCGGCGTCACGCCGTTCGAGCCGACCAGCACGACATCGATGTTCTTGAGACTGTCGAGCGTGGTGGTCGCGGCCCATCCGGCTTGAGATGAGAAGGCCTCCGGGGTGCCTCGGATTTCGATTTTTCCATTGAACCGTGCCCAGAACTCCGGTCCGGCAGAGATCAGTTGTGAAAGACCGACCGGGAAAGTCGTAAGGGAGGATTGAGTCGAGACTTTCGCGATCTTGCCCGCCTTGGCGAGGGTGTTGAGCAGCGCGGAATGTGCATTGACGCCGGATGCGTCGCCCGGCAGCCGCACGTCGAGCATGCCGTCCAGCTTCGTGGCGAGGCCGCTGCCCAGCGCCTCCAGTTGCGCAGGCGAGATGATGTCGGTGCCTTGTCCCTTGAGGCCCGCAAGGCGACCCGCCGCCTCGAGAGCTCTCAGCTTCGCCAGCAAGATCGGATCACCCGCGACGGACGCTAAACTTTTTCGGAGATCGACGGTGATCGGGCGCGGAAAAAGCCTCTGGACCTGAGCCGTCGTGCCGAGATCGACCGAGGGCGACGCAAGTTCCGTCAGCGTTACCGTCCGCGATGCGGCTGCCGCCCTCGCGGCCTGAGACAGTTGCACCGAGACGGCAGAGACCTTGGCCGTCGAGGGGGCCTGAAGTCGCGAAGGAGGTTTCTTGAGCGCAGGCATGGCGACGATATCGCCGACCTTGACCTTCGGAGCGGCAGAAGAAATCCGAGTGTATGACTTGATCGTTGCCATGGCATGCCCATCGGAGAAAACTGCGCGTTTCGAACAAATTCAGCAAAATTCATACCATCCCGCATCTCGGCGTCGGAGGAGCTGTTCCGGCCACGGGCAACACCCGCTTCCGCACTCGTCCGTTCCACGTCCGTGGCGTTTGCGGGGAACCTCTCGGGGCGACGGCCGTCAACCCGAACACGTCGGCTCACCTGAAGGTCTGCCGGCCACGGCGCACCGCCAAGGATGAGCGCGTTCCCCGGCAGCGCCGGCCGCAGCCCCGCACCGACCGTGCCCGCACCGGCGACGCAGACCCCTTGCGCGGCCCGAGACTTCATTCATTGCGCGCCGCTCGAGCACTCCGGGCCGTCACCGTCACGGGACAAGCGCCGCCCTGTGCCGCACGGTACGATGCCCCCTGCACGCGACGTCGGGAGCGACGGGTCGCGTCAGTGATCTTCGAGATGCAGCTCCGGCTCGGCGATCGTGCCCACAAGGCCCGAGCTGTCGTAATAGACCACGGCGCTGGACGAGAAGGCGTGAATCACGATGGCCCGCCGCTCCAGCGCCATGTCCTGCCGCGCGCTGCCGGCGTGCAGCAGGTTCTCGTGCCAGATGAGGACGGTGCCTTTCCTCGGTCGATAGACTTGCGACGGATAGCGCGCAGCGATCTCCTGCCAGATCGGCACGACCTTGCGACCGAACTCGGCCCAGTTTCCGTCCGTCACCTTCGGGCAGCCGGCATCGGCCATGTACACCCGCGGCTCGCGGTGCGATCCGGGATACACGACCAATTCGCCGCTTCCCGGCTGAATGTCCTGCAGGGCGATCCAGATCCCGCACATGTAGCCTGCAGGAAACGGGGTGAGATGGATCGTGTCCTGATGGGCGTCCTGCTGGCTGCCGAAGACGAACGTCAGCGTCTGCGACGGCCGGGCATCGCCTTCCAGCAGAAGTCCGGCAAGATCACGCAGCTTCTTGTGGCGGAAAAGCTTCTGGATCCCCGGCTTGGTAAAGTGAAGATGCTCGAGCCGCTGACTTGATCCGTATTCGTAGCCGCCATGATGTTCTGCGATGGCCTCGTCGATCTCACGATTGATCTGGTCGATCAGGTCCTCTTCGACAAGATTCTCGAAGACGATGAAGCCGTTTTCCA
>CAYNUN010000230.1:1487-4032 GCA_964400345.1 uncultured Methylobacteriaceae bacterium | reverse complement strand
GACGACCCGGGTCTCTTCCGGATGCGACGCGTCGATGAGCATTTTGTTGGCCATGAGAGTCTCTCGATGGCGCACATTCCCGTAAGGCGAGCGATGACGTCGGAAGCCGTCCCCCTGATGCTGCGCCCGAGGGCGCCGGAGGGACCATGAACGACGGAGCGGACGACGGACGGAAAAGAGCGCGAATGGGCCGCATAGAGGCGGCCGGGGTGACGCCGAGGAGGGTCGTGAAGGCGGTGCGCCGCGACGATCGGATATCGATCGGCGGTTTTGCAGCCTCCGGAACGGATCGGAGCGATGCGCCCACGTCCAGGACCTCGACACGTTTTCGGGCCGATCCGCGAAAGCGATCGGCGGTGAGCCCTGGGCCGCAACCGGGCCGGACGGGCGAAAGTGCATGACCCGACGAAGGGAGAGGCGAAGCGGCCGTTGCGGGACGACCCGTCGCGATGACCATCGCGACTTCCTCGCCGCCGACGCACGGCGGACTGCACATCGTTCAATAGCGACCGAAACCCCGATTTGGCAAGCCTCGCGTGCATCGGGGCGCTCCCGCTTTCGTCGCACGGCATGCGCAGCAGGGGCCGCAAGGGGGGAGTGCGGTTCACTCTCGGGCAAGACTCGCATAGGAGAACATCGTCTTCGCGTTTCGTCGTCGCCGGGATGCTCATGCGGTTCGTTCTGCTCGTTCTGACGTCGCTGCTGACGCTTGCGGTCCCGCCGCGGGCTGCGGTCGCGCAGACGCCGCCGCCGCCCACGGCCGCGGCGCCCGTCGTGGCGGTCGAGGCGCGCGTCGAGGCGGACGGGGATCGGGCGAGGCTGTTCTTCACGCTTTCACGCGCCGTCGACGCGCGGTGGATGGTTCTGGAGAACCCGGACCGCATCGTCGTCGACCTCCCGACGATCAATTTTCAATTGCCCCCCGACATCGGCCGCCGGACGGCCGGCATCGTGCGCGGCTTCCGCTACGGCCTGTTCGCGCCCGGCCGCTCGCGCATCGTGATCGACCTGGTGCAGCCCGCGCTGCCCGTCCGCATCGGCTCGGAAAGCCTCGCCGGGAACGTGGCGGCGGAATTCGTGATCGAGCTTCGGCGAACGGACCGGGCGGCATTCGCCCGCACGGGGGCGCCCGGGCGGGAGCCCGTCGCGCCGGCGGGGACCTCGGTGTGGGCCGGCGGGGGGGCGACTACGACGCCGGGGGGGGGCCACGACCGGCCCGTCGTCGTGATCGATCCGGGACACGGCGGCATCGATGCGGGTGCGACGGGGATCGGAAACATCCAGGAAAAGGACGTGGTGTTCGCCTTCTCGCAATTGCTGCGGACCAAGCTCGAACGCACGGGCCGCGTCCGCGTCGCGATGACCCGGGAAACGGACGTCTTCGTCGCGCTCGACGAGCGGGTGCGCATCGCGCGGCAGGCCAATGCGGCGCTGTTCGTCTCCATCCACGCCGACAGCCTGTCGAACGCGGCCGAAGTGCGGGGACTGACGGTCTACACGGGGTCGGACATGGCGTCGGACCCCGAATCGGCGCGGCTGGCGGAAGCGGAGAACCGCGCGGACCAGCTCGCCGGCGTCGAGCAACAGGCGAGCCGCGAGGACGTCGCCGACATTCTCGACGATCTCACCAAGCGCGAGACGCGCACCTATTCCTCGCTGTTCGCGCGAACGCTGGTCGCGCAGATGAGCCCCACGGGGAAGCTCAACAAGAATCCGCACCGCTCGGCCGGATTCCGCGTGCTGCGCGCGCCCGACGTGCCCTCGGCGCTGGTCGAACTCGGCTATCTCTCGAGCCGGTCGGACATCGAGATGATGCAGACGTCGGAATGGCGCGAGCGGGCGACGGATCTCATCACCGCCTCGATCCTCGACTTTCTGGAACCGCTGACGGCGCAGCGCGCCGCGAAGGGACGTTGAACGGAGCCGTCGCCGCGCTTTCGCCACGAAGCGGGCTCAACTGGAGGCTGCGGGGGCTTCGCACCGGAAAGGCGTGCGGGTCCGCTCCGTCGAAGGGCGGGGAAAAAGCGCGCGGCGTCGGGCTTCCGAAACGGAGGCCGCGACGTTATGGAAGGGAAGGCTCCGCCGTTTGCGGCGGTCGGAGGGTCACGGCCGGGACGATGCGATACATTCTGCGGTTCTTCGGCATTCTGTTCACGGCGGGCGCGATCCTCTTCGCGGCGGCGGCTGCGGTCGCGGGCGTCGTGATCTGGCATTATTCGCGCGACCTGCCGGACTACACCCAGCTCTCCGCCTATGAACCGCCCGTGACGACCCGCATGCATGCGGGCGACGGGAGCCTGCTCGCCGAATATTCGCGGGAGAGGCGGCTGTTCCTGCCCGTGCAGTCCATGCCGCCGGTGCTGATCAACGCCTTCCTCGCGGCCGAGGACAAGAATTTCTATCGCCATCCGGGAATCGACATCGAAGGCATCGCGCGGGCGGGCGTCTATTTCTTCCGCCGCGAGAGGGGCCGCCGGCCGCAGGGCGCCTCCACCATCACGCAGCAGGTGGCGAAGAACTTCCTTCTCACCAACGAGCAGACCTT
>CAYNUN010000230.1:0-1477 GCA_964400345.1 uncultured Methylobacteriaceae bacterium | reverse complement strand
CAAGATCAAGGAAATGCTCGTCGCGCTGCGGATCGAAGAGGCCTTCACCAAAGACCGCATCCTCGAACTGTATCTCAACGAGATCTATCTGGGCCTGTCGAATTACGGGGTCGCGGCGGCTTCGCTGAACTATTTCGGCAAGGCCGTGAACGAACTGGAACTCCACGAGGCGGCCTATCTCGCGGCGCTGCCCAAGGCGCCCTCCGATCTCCACCCGTTCCGCAACCGCGACCGGGCGATCGAGCGGCGCAATTACGTGCTCGAGCGCATGGCGATCGACGGCCACATCACGCAGGCGCAGGCCGACGAGGCCAAGAAGCAGCCGCTCGGGGTGAATGTCCGCTCGCTGTCGCCCAACACGATCGCGGCGGGCTTCTTCGCGGAAGAGGTGCGGCGCGAACTCGCCGAACGCTACGGCGAGAAGCAGCTTTACGAAGGCGGTCTCTCGGTCCGCACCACGCTCGACCCGAAAATGCAGCAGATGGCCCGCCGCGCGATGGTGGACGGGCTGGTGCGCTACGACGAGGCGCAAGGCTGGCGCGGGCCGGTGCAGAAGCTCGATCTTGCGGCGCGGGAATGGGGCCTGGCGCTCGCCGACGTGCCGATCTTCGCCGACGTTCAGCCGTGGCGGCTCGCCGTGGTTCTCGACGTGCAGGGCGAGACGGCGCGCATCGGCCTCCAGCCCCGCCGGGAGCAGGGCGAGGTTTCGCGCGACCGCGCCACCGGCGTCGTCACGGCCGAGGGCATCCGCTGGACGCGGCGCCAGATGCGGCAGGTCCTCTCGGCGGGCGACGTGGTGCATGTGGAACCGCTGGCGGACCGGCCGGGGCAGTTCCGGCTGCGCCAGATCCCCGAAGTGTCCGGCGCGCTCGTGGCGATGGACCCGCATACGGGCCGCGTGCTCGCGATGGTGGGCGGCTTCTCCTTCGACCAGTCGAAATTCAACCGCGCCACGCAGGCGCAGCGCCAGCCCGGCTCCTCCTTCAAGGCCTTCGTCTACGCCGCGGCGCTCGACAACGGCTACACCCCCGCCACCATCGTGATGGATGCGCCGATCGAGATCGCGCAGGTGTCCGGCGAGGCGTGGAAACCGGACAATTTCGACGGCAAATCCACCGGACCCCGCACGCTGCGCTACGGCATCGAGCATTCGAAGAACCTGATGACCGTCCGCCTCTCGCAGGATGTCGGCATGCCGCTGATCGCCGATTATGCGAAGCGCTTCGGCATCTATGACGACATGCCGCCCTTCCTCTCGATGTCGCTCGGCGCGGGCGAGACGACGGTGCTGAAGATGACGTCGGGCTATTCCATGCTCGTCAACGGCGGCAAGCGCATCCGCCCGACGCTGATCGACCGGATTCAGGACCGTTGGGGCCGCACCGTCTATCGCCATGACGCCCGGGGCTGCGAGGGCTGCGAGGCGGAGCGCTGGACCGGACAGGACGAGCCCGCGATCGCCGACCGGCGGGAACAG
>CAYNUN010000229.1:0-4040 GCA_964400345.1 uncultured Methylobacteriaceae bacterium | reverse complement strand
AGCTCGGGGGCGACGGATCGAGGGTCAAGGAAAAAGATCTTCCGATCGGCTCGTCGCCGGCGCGTCGCGACCGGGCGCGATCATCGCGGGGTCCGTGCGGTCGGGCCGATCGAAGATCATCCGCATTTTTTGGTGCTCTTATGCACGGCAAACGACACGTCGTTTCGCGTTCGCTTCGCCTATTCGGCGACCCGTGTGCATGAAACCGATCACGAATACGGACCCCGTTCGAAAATCATCCGTTCTCTATGCGAAGGCGTCGAAAAAGATCGGTTCTTTCGGAAAATCACGCACGCCGCTGGCCCGCTCGCCGGGGATGAACTAACGTCGATACAGGGCCGTTCCGCGGACCCTTGTTCCCTCCGCCGATCCGGCTCCGAAACGACGAGACATCATGATGGCGCTCCAAGATCTCAGGTTGAAATTCGCCGCCGCGCTCATCGCGGGCGCTTCGGCCGTCGCGGCCGCTCCCGCTCCCGCTCAGGCGCAGGGGCAGCTCAATCTCTACTGCTCGGTGCAGGTGGAGTGGTGCACCGCGATCGCGACGAATTTCCAGCGGGATACCGGCATCACGGTCAACATGACCCAGAAGGGCTCGGGCGAGACGCTCGCCCAGATCCGCGCCGAAGCGCAGAACCCGCGCGGCGACGTGTGGTTCGGCGGCACGGGCGATCCTCATCTCGCGGTCGCGGAAGAGAATCTCACGGTCGAGTACAAGAGCCCCAATCACGACGGCCTGCACGACTGGGCGCTCCGTCAATATGCGGCGGCCAAGGGCCGTTCGATCGGCGTCTATTCCGGCGCGGTCGGCTTCGGCTTCAACACCGAACTGCTGCAGCGCAAGAACCTGGCCCGTCCCGCCTGCTGGGCCGACATCGTGAAGCCCGCCTACAAGGGCGAGATCCAGGTCGCCAACCCGAATTCCTCGGGCACCGCTTATGTGATCATCGCCACGCTGGTCCAGCTGATGGGCGAGGACAAGGCGTTCGAGTTCATGAAGCAGCTGCACCCCAACATCAACGCCTATGCCCGCTCGGGCACCGGCCCGATCAAGGCGGTGGCGCGCGGCGAGACGGCGGTCTCGCTCTCCTTCGTGCATGACGCGGTGGTGGAGAAGAACGCGGGCTTCCCGGTCGAATGGGCGACGCCCTGCGAGGGCACGGGCTACGAGATCGGCTCGATGTCCATCATCCGCGGCGCCCGCAACTTGGCCAATGCCCGCCGCTTCTACGACTGGGCGCTGACGCCCGAAGCGCAGCGCCTCGGCTTCGAAGTCGCCAAGCAGCTGCAGATGCCGTCCAGCAAGGCCGCTCCGCTGCCGCCCGGCGCGCCCGATCTCTCCAAGATCAAGCTCGTCGAATACGACTTCGTGAAATACGGCGCGGCCGCCGAACGGCGTCGCCTGCTGGCCCGCTGGGACGCGGAGATCGGCACGCTGCCGCGCTGAGCCCGCGCATCGACGGACGACGCATCGGAGACAGGTCCAAGTCATGCCCGCGGCGACGTCCGACTTCCGAACCGGGTTCCGTCCGGACCCCGCCTTCTTGTGGTGGGCCGTCGCCGCCTTCGGCGTGACGGTCCTGCCTTGGCACATGCAGCAGGACGGGTTCCGGTTCGGCGCATGGATCGCGGGCTTCAAGCCCGGGGCCGATCCCGATACCGCAAGCGCGCTGATGCAGGCCTTGGGGGGCGAACGGCCGTGGCTGTGGCCCGTCGTCCTCTCCCTGCCGCTCGCGCTGGCGAGCTTCCTCCCTTCGCTCGACCGCGCGGCGCGGGGACGTCTCCTGATCGCGACGGGCGCTGCGGCGCTCGCCGCCCTCGTCGCGCAGGGCTGGTTCATCGGCGTGCGCGGCTGGGCCTATCCTTGGCTCGACGACGCTTTCGGGCCGATGGACGGCCGCCAATTCGGCATGGGCTGGGGCGCGGTCCTCGCCTTCGCCGGTTTCGCGGCGATGGTCACGAACGGTCTCGCGCTGCGCGGATTCTTCGGCGGCGACCGGTTCACCGCCGGAGCCGTGGGCCTGCTCGCGATCTCGATCCTGCTGTTCACCGTCTGGCCCGTCGCGACCATTCTGGGGCAGGCGCTCTCGGCGCCCGCCGGGCTCACGATGATGCAGGCGCTCGACGCGAGGCTGCTCCATGCCAAGGTCTGGGGGATCGCCTGCTTCACCTCGAGCGCGTCCTGCGGCGTGGCTTGGAACACGCTGATGCTGGGCGTGTCGACGGCGACCGCCTGCACGGTGCTCGGCCTCGCCTTCGCCTTGGTCGTGACGCGGACGGGGTTCCGCTACAAGGGTTCGCTGCGGCTCCTGACGGTGCTGCCGATCATCACGCCGCCCTTCGTGATCGGCCTCGGGCTGATCCTGATCTTCGGGCGGTCGGGACTGGTCAACCAATGGGCCGACGCGCTGTTCGGCGTGCAGTTCGGCCGCTGGATCTACGGTTTCGACGGCGTCTGGCTGGCGCAGGTCTTCTCCTTCACGCCGACCGCCTTCCTCGTCCTAATCGGGGTGGTGCAGGGCATTTCGCCCACGATGGAAGAGGCGTCGCAGACGCTGCGCGCCTCGCGCATGCGCACCTTCACGAGCGTGACGCTGCCCTTGATGCGGCCCGGCCTCGCCAATGCCTGGCTGGTCGTGTTCATCGAAAGCCTCGCCGATTTCGGCAATCCCATCCTGCTCGGCGGCTCCTTCGGCGTGCTGTCGACGGAGATCTTCTTCGCGGTGGTCGGCGCGCAGGCCGATTTCGGCCGGGCCGGGATGCTGGGGCTCGTGCTGCTCCTCTTCGCG
Source organism: uncultured Methylobacteriaceae bacterium (assembly GCA_964400345.1). Taxonomy (GTDB): domain Bacteria; phylum Pseudomonadota; class Alphaproteobacteria; order Rhizobiales; family Beijerinckiaceae; genus JAIXZO01. Next base: position 1,251 of record CAYNUN010000229.1, on the reverse strand, counting down.
CTCGGCGCGTTCTTCCTGCAGCGGCGGGTGCTGGGGCGCGCCTCCTATGTCTCGATGACGGGGAAGGGCGATGCGGGGCTGCCGACGGAATTGCCGCGCGGCGTCAGGATTTCGGCCTTCGCGATCGCCGCGCCTTGGGCCGTGCTGACCGTCGCGGTCTATGCGCTCGCGCTGGCGGGCGGCTTCGTGAAGATCTGGGGACGGGACTGGACCCCGACGCTGTCGCATTTCACCCGCGCCTTCGCGGTGGAATTCACGCCGAACGGCATCATCTGGGCGGGCGGGGCGTGGGGCTCGTTCTTCACCACGGTGAAGCTCGCCGCGATCGCGGCTCCGCTGACGGCGGTCCTCGGACTGCTCGCGGCCTGGGTGCTCTCGCGCCAGCAGTTCCGGGGGCGCACCGCGCTGGAATTCGCGCTGATGCTGTCCTTCTGCGTGCCGGGGACGGTGATCGGCGTGGCCTATATCCTCACCTACAACATCCCGCCGATCGAGATCACGGGGACCGCGGTGATCCTCGTGGTCTGTTTCGTGTTCCGGAATCTTTCGGTGGGCGTACGGTCGGGCATGGCGGCGATGAGCCAGCTCGACAAGAGCCTCGACGAGGCCTCGGCCACGCTGCGCGCCTCGACCTTCCGCACGCTGACCAAGGTCGTGCTGCCGCTGCTCAAGCCCGCGATCGTCACGGCGCTGATCTATTCCTTCGTGCGGGCGGTGACGACGGTTTCGGCGGTGATCTTCCTGACCTCCGCCCGGAACGAGATGGCCACCGTCTTCATCATCAACCGAGCGATCAACGGCGATTACGGTCTCGCCATCGCCTATTCGACCGCGCTGATCGTGCTGATGCTGGCCGCGATCGGGCTGATCCGCCTCCTCGTCGGCGAGCGCCGGCTCGGGCGGCGCGCGGCGGATGCGTCGCTTCCTCCACAGGCCGCCGGAGTCCGGGCATGACCTCGCAACCCGCATCGTCGCAGACCGCATCCGCCGCGACGGCGGCCGAGATCCGGCTCGAAGGCGTGGCCAAGCGCTACGGACGGACCACGGCGGTCAAGCCGCTGGATCTGGTGCTGCCGGCGGGTGCGCTCGTCACGCTGCTCGGGCCGTCGGGCTGCGGCAAGACCACTTTGCTGCGCATGATCGCCGGGCTGGAACGGGTCTCGGAAGGCCGTCTGTTCATCGGCGGCCGGGACGTGACCGACCTGTCGGCGGGCGACCGCAACGTGTCCATGGTGTTCCAGTCCTATGCGC
>CAYNUN010000228.1:1832-4045 GCA_964400345.1 uncultured Methylobacteriaceae bacterium | reverse complement strand
CACCGCTCTTGCTGGCTTCGCCGCTTACGTTGACTTGCAGGCAGATATTCAGGGGCGGCAGATGCGCAGGTCGTTGCTCGGACAAACGACGTGCAATCTTCTCGCGATCGACCGCATGCGCCCAGGAAAAATGCTCGGCGACCGGTCGCGTCTTGTTACTCTGGATCGGACCAATGAAGTGCCACTCCAGCGCAAGATCTGGGCGCAGCGCGTGTACGGCCTGCTGCTTGTCGAGCGCTTCCTGAAGGTAGTTCTCGCCGAACGCATGCTGCCCTGCATCAGTGGCTTCGATCACTGCATCCGCAGCAAAGGTTTTCGAGACCGCCAGCAGCGTAACGGACGCCGGATCGCGACCGGCATGCGCTGCCGCTTCGGCGATCAGGGCTCTCACGCCCTCTAAATTTTTTAGAATGAACATAATTACTCATTATCGCTCATGGTGGTGCTTCGACAAAAGCGCAGGCAAGCTGATAGCATTCGTCCGAGTGCATAGGCAAAGGAGTACCTCATGAGTGAACTGTATGATGTTGCGGTGACCCGTATCGATGGAACACAAACCACACTCGGGGAGTTTCGGGACAAGGTGCTGCTCATTGTAAACACAGCAAGTCATTGTGGTTTCACGCCTCAGTATGCCGATCTCGAATCCCTATATCGTGCGCACAAAGATGAAGGACTCGTCGTGCTGGGTTTTCCGTGCAACCAGTTTGGCAAGCAGGAACCGCACGATGAGCAACAGATTGCCGGCTTCTGCGAAAAGAACTACGGCGTCAGCTTTCCGATGTTTGCAAAAGTGGAGGTCAACGGGCAGAACGCGCACCCCCTGTTTGTCTTGCTCAAGAAGCATGCGCCGGGTTTACTGGGCAGTGAAGCTATCAAGTGGAACTTCACCAAGTTTCTGATTAATCAGGACGGTAAGGTGCTGGACCGATTTGCGCCAGCAACCTCGGTGGACCGGATTTCGCCAGCCGTTGTCACACTACTTAAAGAAGCATCCCCGAAGTGATTCGGGCACCTGCATGGTGCCAACTGCATAATTTAGATAGCGGGAAACACAGCCCCTCTGCAGCCTAGACACCCGCATTATCGCTCCGCCAGCACGTCCTGCGACTGCAGGGCGCACTTCCTTTTGCCTGAACTAGTCCTCAGCACCAGTTACGAAATGCCGGATAGTGATCACGAATCTGGATCACGCTGGGCGGACAAGGTAGATCGTCGACCCACCGCCATACCTTGGTCCGTGTTCTCAATTGGAAAGGAGCTCCCATGTTCAACTTCGCGCACTTCAAAGAGCTTTGCCGAGCAGCATCCGCTTCGCTTGATCTGCAGGACCTTGATCAACTGGGCAACCAAGGGTTTTTGGAAAAAGAGGGCATTCGAATTGCCCTATTCTTCGACGAGGAAGTCATTGCCGATCGCCTGTTTTGTTATGTAGATCTTGGACCAATTACAGAGGATCTGCGTCTTTCGGTGTACGAACGTCTGTTAACACTGAATCTGCTGAGTGGCACCAAGACAAGTGGGGTGTACACCATCGATCCCGCAAGTGGCAATGCCATTTTCTGTGTCCACCTGATGCATCCAGAACGTCTTGACGGCACCGAGCTTGCCGGACTCCTGCAAACCTATATACATCAAGCACTCGAGCTCCATCGAACCCTACTGCACGACACTGATACGGCTTCGATTTTTGATATTGCTAATCAGGTGTTCGACAACGATCGGACATCCAATCTGGCCGAGTTGGCTTAAGGAGACGTCATGCAAAATACAATTTCTTCGGGCCGCAACGAAGGGCCAACGTCCACCGATAGTTATTTTACTCCCGAGAATGTCACGGAAAATCGAGCTCCGACAAATCGAGTTCTGATGGGTCTTCTCAAGGGAGGAGGATCTCAAGATTCAGTCAATGCGAGTCAACATGCCGATCTGGGGCATGTCCACGCACAGAGCAAATCCCGAAAAACCGGCAGGCCTACGACCGAGACACTGAGAGCATTCGGAGAAGAGTACCAGAGCTTGACTGCTACCCGTGGCGGTCGTCTGTACGAGAAAAACGTCAATCGATCCTCTCTGCGAGGTGTCGCCCCCGATGGGGAACCGCATCATACAAGGCAGTCAGTCACTAAACACTCGCCAGACGAAAGTAGCGACAGCGTTGTCGAAGTCGATTCCATGGATTCCGGCGATGATTCCTCGGATGATGAGTTCGG
>CAYNUN010000228.1:0-1732 GCA_964400345.1 uncultured Methylobacteriaceae bacterium | reverse complement strand
AACCATGGCAGGAAATCCCTGGGTATTCCCTATTGTCGCCATGCTGACCAGCGATTTCGTCGGCGACAGGCTAGCACAACTCATTCGCGGCTCCACGATGGTCGCCGCTGGTACACGGACACATTTCGAAAATCATCGGCAATTGGCCAGGGCTCTAGGGGATGTTCTCGAATCATGTGCAGGACGCACGCCAAAGCGGAAATTCACCGTGACTGTGACTGACCCCGAGACTGGAACAGCAAGCAAACAGAAAATGACTGCCTTTGAGGCACTACAACACACTGGTTGCCTCGGCGGTCTTTCCGCATGGGGACAGAACCTGCTCGTGCGCGGCCTTCCCTTCCTGTGGTTCAGCGCAATTTACGGACCACGCGATTTCTACATGAATTATCAATGCCCGGGCAGCTTTTATCCGCCCACAACTTCGTCACCATGGTCAAACAGCACCCTGTCAACGGGTTGCCCTGATCCCGAGCAGGTGGATCCGGCCGCCCTACGCTGGAGCATGGTGCTCTTGTCAGGCATGATGGCCGGCGCAATGACCGCGATCAGCAACCAATTGCTCACTGCCTGTCTCCCTCATGAGGAAAGGACCAATTACAGCCGCGACACCTATGCCAAAGAAGTACGTTACAAGGAGTCAGCGCTGGCGGATTGCAAGTCCTTTCTCGACTATCTTGGCACTCCGGATGCCAAAGACGAGGAGGCCCCGTTGGTCATCGATGGCGTGGAAACGCTGAAGCGCATTCTGGAAAAAGAACTGCGCGTTGCGCGCAAGAAGTCGTCAATCTGGACGACGTTCCAAGGCGAACTCGATCTGGCGACGCAAAAGCATCGCGATGAAAACATGATCACACCGGAATTCGGGGGAAAGCGGCTTGAGCTGTTCATGAGCATGCTTGGTAAATTCCTGACGTTGCTCAGCTTCGCCTACGTATCGAGTCGCTACGTTGTGCGCACTTCCGAAGAAGAACAAGACAAGATCATGGGACTGATCCTGATACCGTTGAGTCTGATCATTTTGGGTGGATACGCATTACGCGATGACGCTCGACTGGTTGGACAGCTGCCGTACGGTGCAGTGAAAGGTGCGTTCCGCGCCTGCAAAGGACAAGCCGGAGACCAAACACAGGCGGATGCAGACGTTCAAGCCTCCACAGCGACGACCGTACCGCACTTGGTTACCCAAGAGCGCTTGGATTCGGAGGATCCAGGTGACAGGATAAGCGTATCGCACCGCAGTGCCCAGACAGAGCAAATCCACCCGACACCGAACACACCGGCGCGACGCGCCATGTCTCAGTCCGACGAAAGTCAGAACACCACTGAAGACGATTCGGTGATCGTTTGATCAGGCAGTCAAGGCACTATCGACTAGTTCGATCCAATGCCTGACTGGCGTATCGGTACCCGATTGCAGGTGGGTCAGACAACCGATATTGGCGGACACAATCACCTCGGGGTTCGTCGCCTCGAGGTTTTTTATTTTGTTGTCACGGAGCTTGTAGGACAGCTCTGGCTGCGTGACCGAGTAGGTGCCGGCAGAGCCGCAACACAGGTGGCTGTCGGCACAGAGCTTCACATCAACGCCGCAGGCACGCAGTACGCCTTCGACCTTGCCGCGGATCTGCTGTCCATGCTGCAACGTGCAGGGCGGGTGGTAAGTGACGCGCTTGGCGATTTTGCCCGCAAGCTTCTGTTCGAGCTCCTTCTCGAAGACCGGCATGATCTC
>CAYNUN010000227.1:402-4078 GCA_964400345.1 uncultured Methylobacteriaceae bacterium | reverse complement strand
GGTCGCCGGACGGGAGCCGGCGATACGGCCTCGCCTCCGCGGACATTTCGACGGGCGCCTTTCTGGTGCTGGAGACGGACGAGGCCGGACTCGCGGCGGAGATCGGGCGGCTCGAACCGCGCGAAGTGCTGGTGCCCGACGCCCTGCTCGACGAGCCGGCCCTGCGCCCCTTGTGGCGCGATTGCGGAGCGGCGGTGACGCCCGTCGCGCGCGACGGCTTCGACCCGGCCGCGGCCGAACGGCGGCTCATGGATTTCTTCGGCGTCGGCACGGCGGCGGGCTTCGGGAGCCTGACGCGGGCGGAGATGTCGGCGGCGGCTTCGATCGTGGCCTATGTCGAGCGCACGCAATTGGGCGCGCGCCCGCCGCTGTCGCCGCCCTCGTCGCTCACGTCGGACGGTGCGATGCGGATCGACGCCGCGACGCGCGCCAATCTGGAACTCACGCGGACGCTTTCGGGCGAACGGGCGGGGAGCCTTTTGGCGGCGGTCGACCGGACGGTGACGCCCGGCGGCGCGCGGCTTCTGGCCGAGCGCATCGCCGGACCGCTCACCGACCCGCAGGCGATCGCGCGGCGGCTCGATGCGGTGGACCTGTTCGTCGCCGACCGGGCGCTCCGGGCGGATGTGCGGGCGGCGCTGAAGGGCGCGCCGGACATCGCGCGCGCCGTGTCGCGCCTCGCGGTGGAGCGCGGCGGGCCGCGCGATCTCGCGGCGGTGCGCGACGCGGCGAAAGCGGTGCGCGACCTCGCCGACAGGCTCTCGGCCCGCGCCGACATGCCGGAGGCGATCGTCTCCGCCGTGCAGCGGCTCGGCGAGCTCGACCCGGCGCTGCAGGCCGCGCTCGCGGAGACGCTCGCCGACGAATTGCCGCTGCGCGCGCGCGACGGCGGTTTCGTGCGGCCGGGGGCGGAAGCCGCGCTCGACGAGGCGCGGGCGCTGCGCGACGAGAGCCGGCGCGTGATCGCCGCGCTGCAGGCGCGCTACGCGGAGGAGACGGGCGCGCGGACGCTGCGCATCAAGCACAACAATTTCCTCGGCTATTTCCTCGAAGTGCCGCAGCAGGCGGGCGAGACCTTCCTCGCCCCGCCGCACAACGCCGTCTTCATCCATCGCCAGACCATGCAGGGCGCGATGCGGTTTTCGACGGCGGAATTGTCCGACCTCGAAAGCCGGATCGCCTCCGCCGCCGACCGGGCGCTGGCGCTGGAACTCGCGATCTTCGAAAGGCTGACGCGACGGGTGCTCGACGCGGCCGGGCCGCTCAAGGCCGCGGGCGAGGCCTTGGCCGAAATCGACGTGGCGGCGGCCTCGGCCGAACGGGCGGAGGAGGGCGGCTGGACGCGCCCCCGGGTCGACGCCTCCGCGGCCTTTCGCCTCGACGGGGCGCGGCACCCGGTGGTCGAGGCCGCGCTGGCGCGCGACGGGGCGGCCTTCGTCGCCAACGATTCCGATCTCGGCCCGCCCGGCTCCGGCGAAGGCGGGCGCATCGCGCTCGTCACCGGACCGAACATGGCGGGCAAATCCACCTATCTCCGCCAGAACGCGATTCTCGCGGTTCTGGCGCAGGCGGGCTGTTTCGTGCCGGCGCGGCAGGCGCATCTCGGCGTCGTCGACCGGCTGTTCTCGCGCGTGGGCGCGGCGGACGATCTGGCGCGCGGGCGCTCGACCTTCATGGTGGAGATGATCGAGACCGCGGCGATCCTCAATCAGGCGACGGAACGTTCGCTCGTGATCCTCGACGAGATCGGCCGCGGCACCGCGACCTTCGACGGGCTGTCGATCGCCTGGGCGACGATCGAGCATCTGCACGAGACGAACCGCTGCCGCGGGCTCTTCGCCACGCATTTCCACGAACTGACCGCGCTGGCCCGGCGGCTCGCGCGGCTGAAGACCATGACGGTGCGCGTCACGGAATTCAAAGGCGACGTCGTCTTCCTGCACGAGGTCGTGCCCGGCACGGCCGACCGCAGCTACGGCATTCAGGTCGCCAAGCTCGCGGGCCTGCCGCGGGCGGTGGTCGAGCGGGCGCGGGTGATCCTCGAGGAGCTGGAGGCGCATGATCGGCAGGCGCCCGTCGAACGGCTGATCGACGATCTGCCGCTCTTCGCGGTCGCCGCGAAGGCGGCGGCGCGGTCCGCCGAAGCCGAAAGGCCCGACCCGCTGCGCGAGGCGGTCGCCGCGCTCGACCCGGACTCCATGACGCCGAAGGAGGCGCTGGAGGCGGTGTATCGGCTGGCGGCCTCCGTGCGGGAGGCCTAGACTCCGCGAAGACCGGACGGGAGACGGGAGGCCGTGATGATGAAGGGCTACAAGGCGCTGCTCGACGAGGCGAACGCCATGGTCGCGACGGTTCCCGCGGCCGAGGCCGTGGGGCTTCACGGTGCGGGCGACGTGGTCTTCGTCGATCTCCGCGACCCGCGCGAGATCGAGCGCGAAGGGATGATCCCCGGCGCGTTCCATTGCCCGCGCGGCATGCTGGAATTCTGGATCGACCCGGAAAGCCCCTATCACAAGCCCGTTTTCGCCGAGGACAAGCGCTTCGTCTTCTATTGCGCGAGCGGATGGCGCTCGGCGCTGTCGGCGCGGACCGCGCAGGAGATGGGCCTGCCGAAGGTCGCCCATGTCGGCGGCGGCTTCACCGCTTGGAAGGGCGCGGGCGGCCCGGTCGGCGAAAAGCCCGGAAAGGGCTGACCTACCCCTGTCTTTTCCGACAGGTGCGCGCGGCGGACGGCCCGGTTAACCTCGACGGATTCCGCCGAGGCGCGCTTTCATGTCCATCCGCATTTCGACCGTCGCCTTCGAGGGCGTCGAGGCCAGGCCGGTCGACGTGCAGGTGATGGTGATCCCCGGCAATGTCGTCTTCAACATCGTGGGCCTTCCCGACAAGGCGGTCGGGGAATCGCGCGAACGCGTCCGTTCGGCCCTGATCGCCTCCGGCCTCGCGCTGCCCGCCAAGCGCATCACGGTCAATCTCGCGCCCGCCGACATGCCGAAGGAGGGAAGCCATTTCGATCTGCCGATCGCGCTCGGTCTGATGGCCGCGCTCGGGGCGATCCCGTCCGACGCGCTCGACGGCTTCGTCGTGCTCGGCGAATTGGCGCTCGACGGGACGCTCACCCCGGTGGCGGGCGTGCTGCCCGCCGCGATGGCCGCCTGGAAGAGCGGAAAAGGCATGATCTGCCCCGAAGCCTGCGGCCCGGAGGCCGCTTGGGCCTCGCGGGATCTCGACGTGATCGCGCCGCGCTCGCTCATCCAGCTCGCCAATCATTTCAAGGGGACGCAGGTTCTCGCCCGGCCCGAGCCCGCGGTGCGGGCGCATGCGGGCGCGCTGCCCGACCTCGCCGACATCAAGGGGCAGGAAAGCGCCAAGCGCGCGCTCGAAATCGCCGCGGCGGGCGGGCACAATCTGCTGATGTCGGGGCCGCCCGGCTCGGGCAAGTCGATGCTGGCCGCGCGGCTGCCCTCCATCCTGCCGCCGCTGGGGCCGATGGAGCTTCTCGAAGTCTCCATGGTGCATTCGGTGGCCGGGGCTTTGGCGGGCGGGGAACTCACCGATCGCCGCCCGTTCCGCGCCCCGCATCATTCGGCGTCCATGGCGGCGCTCGTCGGCGGCGGCATTCAGGCACGGCCGGGAGAGGCCTCGCTCGCCCATCACGGCGTGCTGTTCCTCGACG
>CAYNUN010000227.1:0-392 GCA_964400345.1 uncultured Methylobacteriaceae bacterium | reverse complement strand
AATTGCCGGAATTCCAGCCTCAGGTGCTCCACGGCCACCGCCAGCCCCTCGAAACCGGGGAGATCGTGATCGCCCGCGCCAATCACCGGGCGGTCTATCCCGCGCGCTTCCAGCTCGTGGCGGCGATGAATCCGTGTCGCTGCGGCAAGGCGACCGAGCCCGGCTATGCCTGCCGCCGCGCGCCCAACGAGAAATGCATGGCGCAATATCTGGCACGGCTCTCGGGACCGCTGCTCGACCGCATCGATCTGACGATCGAAGTGCCCGCCGTGACCGCGGCGGATCTGATTCTGCCCGCGGCCTCGGAGGGCTCCGCCGTGGTGGCCGCGCGCGTCGACGCGGCGCGGCGTCTGCAGCGCGCCCGCAACGTCGCCCTCGGACTTTCCGAGTCG
>CAYNUN010000226.1:0-4091 GCA_964400345.1 uncultured Methylobacteriaceae bacterium | reverse complement strand
CGCGGCCTCGTCGGGATCGAGCGCGTGGCGGCCGTGGACGAGCCCGGCGAAGCGTGAAGCGACGACGCCCGCGATCTTGTCGAGCGACGTGACCGTCGCGCGGACGTCTTCCAGATAGAGGATGCGCGGACCGGGGACGCCGTCGACGCCCGCAGCGAGCTCGCCGAGAACGTCCTCCAACCGCGCGGTCTCCACGAAGCGACGCGACGTGACGACCGCGCCGATCTCCGCGGCGCGGACGGCGGACCGCAGATTCCTGATGCCGAAGGTGAAGTTCAGCGGGGCGGCGACGCGGCCATAGGCGGACAGGCCCATGAACACGATGGCCGCGGCGTTGACGTTGGGCAGGAAGATGCCGACCGCCTCGCCGCGGGACGTCTCGAGCGCCAGCTTCTTGCCGAGGACGAGACTTGCAAGAACGAGGCGGTCATAGCTGAGCGGGCTGCGTTCGGGATCTTCCACGATGGGCTTGGATCCGCCGAAACGAGCGCGCGCGTCGAGCAATGCGCCGAACAGAGTGTTCCGCGCGGCCGCGGCATCGAATTGCGGCGCGGAGGCGGTGCGCTCCCGTTCCATCGCGCCGTCAGCCTTTCGCGCCGTCTGCGATGGGAGCCTGGAAGGACAGACCGAGGTCCCACGGGAAGAAGATCCAAGTATCCTGGCTGACCTCGGTCACGAAGGTGTCGACCAAAGGCCGCCCCGCGGGCTTCGCATAGACGGTGGCGAAATGCGCGTTCGGGAGCATTTCGCGCACGACGCGCGCGGTCTTGCCCGTGTCGACGAGGTCGTCGATGACGAGTACGCCCTTGCCGCCGTCGCCGATCGAGGACACGGCTTCGGTGATGCCCTTGAGCACGGTCAATTCGCCCTGCGACGTGTAGTCGTGATAGCTCGCGATGCAGACCGTCTCGATGAGCCGCAATTCAAGTTCCCGCGCCACGATCGCCGCGGGCACGAGACCGCCGCGTGTGATGCAGACGAGCGCCTGGAACGGTCCCGCTTCGGCGAGACGCCAAGCGAGCGCGCGGGCGTCACGATGGAATTGATCCCAGGAAACCGGGAAAGCTTTCGGGCTCGACGGCGACATCGGCACTCCTCGTCAGGCGTTGATCGTCAGGCGTTCTTTTCGGCGTGAAGCGCGGCGAGCATCGCCTCGACCGCGTGGACGCCGGCGTCGAGAGCGCCCCGTTCCCGCGCGCGGACGACGATCTGATTGCGGAAGCGCTGCCCGTCGAAATTCGGATAGGACCCGATCATGGTATCGGGATGGTCCTTCTGGACCGCGCCCAACGCGGAGCCGTAGGCGCCTTCGGGAAGCCCGCCCGTGTCGACCGAGGCGGAGAGCATCTTCACGCCGGTCCGGAGCTTGGGCGCCACGTCGTCGAGCATGGCCTGCATGATCGAGGGGACGCCCGCCATCGTGACGACGTTGCCGACCATGAAGCCCGGAGCGCGCGAGATCGGATTGTCGATAAGCGTCGCGCCATGCGGTATGCGGGCCATCCGCAGGCGGGATTCGTTGAGATCCGCCGGGTTCGGGAAGCGCTCGCGCAGCATCGCAACGGCGCGTTCGTCCTGCGAAATGCCGACGCCCAGCGCCTCGGCGACGCAATCGGCGGTGATGTCGTCATGCGTGGGGCCGATGCCGCCCGTGGTGAAGAGATAATCGAATTTGGCGCGCAGCGTATTGATCGCGGCCACGATCTCTTCGGCGATGTCCGGCACGACGCGGACTTCCCGGAGATCGATTCCGATGCCCGTCAGATATTCGGCGATGTAGCCGATATTCTTGTCTTTGGTCCGGCCGGACAGGATCTCGTCGCCGATCACGAGGAGCGCTGCGGTGACGGCGGCGGGGGACGACTGCGGCATCCGACGAATCCCTTTCGGTTTCGTGATTTAGACCATGGCGGACCGGGGTGCTCAAGGCGAACCGCCCGGACGGCGCGCGAATTGACACGGCGTTCCGCTTCGCTCAATCAGAAGACGTCGCTTTCACGCCGCCTCTTCAGGACGCGCCGACCGCATGAACGCTCCGCAGGGGCGCGCCACCGACGCGCCGCCGATCCCCCTCTCGATCTTCGTCATCACGAAGAACGAAGCCGGTCGCCTCCCGCGGACGCTGGAGGCCGTCGGCGGCCTCGCCTCGCAGGTCGTCGTGGTCGATTCGGGCTCGACGGACGGAACGCAGGACATCGCACGCCGCTTCGGCGCGGAACTCGTCGAGACGCATTGGCGCGGCTACGGGCCGCAGAAGCGCTTCGCCGAAGACCTGTGCCGGAACGACTGGCTCCTCAATCTCGACGCGGACGAGGAATGCACGCCCGAACTCGTCGCGGAAATCCGCGCGCTGTTCGAGAAGGGCGAACCGCCGCTCGACGGCTACGGCTTTCCGATCGTCGAGATTTTTCCCGGCGAAACCGCGCCGACCTTTCTCGGCCATTCGCTCGCGCCCGTTCGGCTCTATCGGCGCGACAAGGGCCGCTATGCCGACAAGGCCGTGCATGACCGCGTCGAATTCGTGCCGGGTGCGCGCACCGGAACGCTGAAGAACATCGTCCTGCATCGCTCGATCGAAAGCCTTTCGCAGTCGGTGGAGAAGCTGAACCGCTATTCCGACCAGCAGATCGCCGACATGATCGCGCGGAACCGAACGATCCCGGCACTGCGCATATGGATCGAATTTCCGGTGGCCTTTTTCCGCGCCTATGTGCTGCGGCGGCATTTCCTGCGCGGCAAATTCGGCCTGATCGCTTCGGTGAATTACGCGTTCTTCCGCTTCATGCGGATCGCCAAGGCGATCGAGGCGCAGCTTCGGACCGATCGCTGATTTCACGCGCGCCGAGCGTCAACGCTCGCGCACGAGAAGCGTATTCGCCGGAGTTCGACCCGCTACCGAATAACCCTTGTCCGCGAGCAGGGCTTCGAGATCCTCGGCCCAATGCCGTCGCAGATGGTTGAGAACCAGAACCGTCGGAAAAAGCGCGGGATCGGCGTCGCGCAGAAACGGCGCGAGGACCATGTCCTCCGAGCCTTCGACGTCGACCTTCAGAACGTCGATGCGGTCGAGCCGTTCGGACGCCGCAAGCGCTGAGAGCGTCACCGCCGAAGCCTCGAAGCTTTCGCCGCCGGAGGGCGCGTCCTTGACGATCCGCACGCTCGTGCCGCCGCGGTTCCGGCGGTCGACGAAGAGCGTCAGCTTTCCGTTGAAATCCGCGACGGCCGCGTTGATCGCCTTCACCGTGCCCGTCGGATTGACGCCGATATTGAAACGGAGCCGTTCGAAGAGTTCGGGCTCCGGCTCGACCGCGATCACGCGCCCGCCCGATCCGATCCGCGTCGCCGCCCATAGGGCATAGCCGCCGACATTCGCGCCGATATCGACGAAGACGCCGCCCTTCGCGAGATGCGGTTCGAGGAAGCGCCGTTCCACGGGATCGAAATATTGCGGCGTGAAGAGCAGGCGCTTTTCGGCCACGTCGTCATGCGGGAACAGGCGCATCTTGACGCCGAGCGTCTCGGTGTCGACGGGCCGTCCCTTGAGCCTGCGGATCGCCCATTGCCGCAAGAGGAAGGTCATCCGCATCTGCGGCCACGATCCGCCGCCGCGCCGCGTCCGCGCCAGAGCGCGCGCAACGAGCCGCGACGGTGCGAAGGCACCGAAGGCCGAGACATGGCGAACGTTCGGGTGACTCTGCGTCATGCGTGCGGCGTAGGTCGCATGCGGGCCGCCGCGACGCAAACGCTTTCGACAGCCACTTGCGTCCGCGCGCGCTTTCGCCCATTTGGAGCGGAAGCACTTTTCTCCGGTATTCGCCTATGACCTTCGTGGACGCAGCAGCGGCCCCGCGCCGCAAGACGGGCGAGATCAAGCTCCACGGGCGCGACGCGTTCGAGGGGATGCGTCGTGCCGGACGGCTGACGGCCGAAGCGCTCGACATGCTGGTCGGCGAAGTTCGCCCCGGCGTCACGACCGAGCGGCTCGATCGTCTGGCCTTCGAATTCGCGATGGATCACCGCGCCTATCCCGCGCCGCTGATGTATCGGGGCTATCCGAAGGCGATCTGCACATCGATCAATCATGTGGTGTG
>CAYNUN010000225.1:0-4118 GCA_964400345.1 uncultured Methylobacteriaceae bacterium | reverse complement strand
CTCTCAAACGCCGCCGCGTCTGGTGCGTCAAGCCCCCCCGACTGGACGTCAACGGCTAGGTAACACGTTTCGAAAACGGAGGCGAGAGGGCGGGACCCGCCTTCGAACAGGCGGAGGAAATCCCGCCAAGTCCCTCAGATCATTGCCATTCCGCCGTTGACGTGGAGAGTCTGGCCGGTCACGTAGGACGCTTCCGTGCTCGCAAGATACACGACCGCCGCCGCAATCTCCTCGGGCGTGCCGAGCCGACCCGCCGGGACGTTGCCCAGAATGGTTTCGCGCTGCTTGTCGTTGAGCACGTCCGTCATCGGCGTCTCGATGAAGCCGGGGGCGATGCAGTTGACCGTGATGCCGCGGCTCGCCACTTCGGCGGCGAGCGATTTCGACATGCCGATGAGCCCCGCCTTCGACGCGGCATAGTTGCCCTGCCCGGGATTGCCCGTGACGCCGACGATCGAGGTGATCGAAATGATCCGGCCCGTGCGGCGCTTCATCATGCCCTTGACCGCCGCGCGGCAGAGGCGGAACGCGCCTTCGAGATTGACGCGGATGACGAGATCCCAGTCGTCGTCCTTCATGCGCATGAAGAGGCCGTCGCGGGTGACGCCGGCATTGTTGACGAGGATGTCGAGCGATCCCATCGCCGCTTCGGCGGCGGGAACGAGCGCTTCCACGGAGTCCTTGTCGGAGAGGTTCGCGGGGATGACGTGCACACGATCGCCGAGCTCCGCGGCGAGCGCGTCGAGCGCTTCGCGGCGGGTGCCGGAGATCGCGACCGTCGCGCCACGCGCATGCAGCGCCTTGGCGACCGCGCCGCCGATGCCGCCCGTCGCGCCCGTGACGAGCGCGGTCTTGCCGGAAAGATCGAACATGAAAAGCTCCTGGTCAGCGGCCGAGCCGCGTGCGGAAGGCGGCGACGTCTTCGGGCGAGCCGACCGCGACGCCTTCGGCGCCCTCGGCGATGCGCTTCACCAGACCCGAAAGCACTTTGCCCGATCCGAGTTCGAAGAAGAGATCGACGCCCTGCCCCGCCATGAAGGCGACGCTTTCGCGCCAGCGAACCGTGCCCGTCACCTGGTCGACGAGGCCTTTGCGGATCGCCTCGGGATCGGTGATCGCCGCGGCGTGAACATTCGCGACCAGCGGCGCCTTGGGCGGACGAATGACGACCCCCGAAAGCGCGGCGGCCATCGCGTCGGCGGCGGGCTGCATCAGCGCGCAATGGAAGGGCGCGGACACCGCGAGCATCACGGCCCGGCGTGCGCCCTTCGCCTTGGCGAGTTCGACCGCACGCTCGACGGCGGCCTTCGTGCCGGACACGACGACCTGACCGCCGCCGTTGTCGTTGGCGGCTTGGCAGACTTCGCCCTGCGCGGCTTCCGCCGCGACGGCGGCGGCGGCTTCGAAATCGAGCCCCAGCAGCGCGGCCATGGCGCCCTGCCCCGGCGCGACCGCCTTCTGCATGGCGTCGCCGCGGATCCGGAGGAGTTTCGCGGTATCCGTGATCGACAGGCTTCCCGCCGCGGCGAGCGCGGAATATTCGCCGAGCGAGTGGCCGGCGACGAAGGCGGCGTCCTTGGCGAGATCGAGACCCGCTTCGGCTTCGAGAACACGGACCACCGCGAGCGAGACCGCCATCAGCGCGGGCTGCGCATTGGCCGTCAGCGTGAGCTGATCCTCGGGGCCCTCGAACATCAGCGTCGAGAGCTTCTGCGAGAGCGCGGCGTCGACCTCGTCGAAGACGGCGCGGGCCTGCGGAAAGGCGTCTGCGAGGGCCTTGCCCATGCCCACGGCCTGGCTGCCCTGCCCCGGGAAGGTGTATGCGACGGTCATGCGTATCCTCGCGCATGGTAAAAGAAGCGGCGCTGGTGAGACACGCGGGCGCGCGGCCTGTCAAGTCCGCGTTCCGAGACGTCCGATTCAGGCCCCGGTCAGGAAGTCGAAGACGAGCCGCGCGTTCAGCGCGACGATCACGGCGGCGATGACGACCGCCGCCGCGGTCAGCCAACGCGGCGCGACGAGCGGGCCGAGCTTTCGACGCGACGCCGTGAACATCACCAGCGGGATCACCGCGAAGGGCAACTGCAGACTGAGCACGACCTGCGAAAGAACCAGCAGCTTCGCCGTTCCGCCCTCCCCATAGGCCAAGGTCACCCCCGCCGCGGGCACGACGGCCACCAGCCGGGTGACGAGCCTGCGGAGCCAGGGCTTCAGGCGAAGGCCTATGAAGCCCTCCATCACGATCTGCCCCGCGAGCGTCGCGGTGACGGTGGAGTTGAGACCGCAACCGATCAGGGCGATCGCGAACAGGACGGGCGCGACCGTCGCGCCGAGGATCGGGGCCAGCAGCGCATGCGCCTCCCCCAATTCCGCGATCTCGTTGCGACCCGTGTCGTGAAAGGCCGCAGCGGCGAGAATGAGGATGGAGGCGTTGATGGTGAGCGCGAGCATCAGCGCCACGGTGGAATCGAGCGTGGCGAAGACGAGGCTCTCGCGCTTTTCCGGCAGCGTGTCGCCCAGAACCCGGGTCTGCACGATCCCGGAATGGAGATAGAGATTGTGCGGCATCACGGTCGCGCCGAGAATCCCGAGCGCGAGATAGAGCATGTCCGGATCGGTCACGATGGCGGTCGTGGGCGCGAAGCCGCGCACCACCGCGCTCCAATTCGGATCGGCGAGGATGATCTGCGCGGCGAAGCAGCCGGTGATGATCACGAGAATGCCGATCACGAAGGCCTCGATCGCCCGGAAGCCCAGCCTCTGAAGCGCGAGAATGAGGAACACGTCGAGCGAGGTGAGGATGACGCCCCATGCGAGCGGCAGGCCGAACAGCAGCTTGAGGCCGATCGCGGTGCCGATCACTTCCGCCACGTCGGTCGCGATGATCGCGATCTCGGCCATCAACCAGAGAAACCAGGCGACGGGGGCCGGATAGGCGTCGCGGCAGGCTTGGGCGAGATCGCGGCCCGACCCGATCGCGAGCCGCGCGGCGAGCGCCTGCAGCAGGATCGCCATGATGTTGGACACGAGCGCCACCGCGAGGAGCGCGTAGCCGAATTTGGAGCCGCCCGCGAGCGACGTCGCCCAATTGCCGGGGTCCATGTAGCCGACGGCGACGAGATAGCCCGGACCGATGAAGGCCGCCGCGCGCCGCCAAGCGGGCCATGCGTTCTTGACCACGATCGTGCCGTGAACGTCGGAAAGCGAAGCCTCTCCGCGCTCACGACGCCAACCTGCATCGGACGATCCGGTGCCGTACAGCATGGCCACGCCCCCAGATGAATGAACATGGAGCGCCGAGCCCAGGTTGCAATGCCTCGACGCGGCAGGAACGCAACCACGGCACGTCATTGCCCGTTAAAGATTCAGGCGCTTAACTCCGCACCGTCCTTTCGGTCCTTTTCTCCCAGTTCGACCTTCAAGAGCGATTTCGGATGCGCATTCTCTTCGTTCACCAGAATTTTCCCGGCCAGTGGGTTCACCTCGCGCGACATTACGATTCGTCGCCCGATCATGAGGTCGTGGCGCTGCGGCACTCCGCGAACCGCAAACCGACCGACATCGTGCGCACGATCGACTACGACTTCACCGAGGCGGCGCCCAATTGCGTCTATCCGCTGGGGGATCATTTCGCGCTGCGGACGGCACGGGCGACGGCGGTGGCCGATGCGGCGCAGACCCTGAAGGAGCAAGGCTTCACGCCCGACGTGATCGCGGGCCATGCGGGCTGGGGCGAAACGCTCTTCCTTCGCGAGGTTTTTCCCGAGGCGAGGCAGCTCGTCTATGCCGAGTTCTTCTATCGCTCGACGGGCGCGGACGCGAATTTCGACCCGGAATTCGCAGGGCCCGCGCATCATCGCTCGGGCTATTCATCGGTTTCTCGCAACGCCGCGATGGTGACCGCGCTCGCTTACGCCGATCGCGGCCTCGCCCCGACCGAATGGCAGCGTTCGGTTTATGAGCCCATGCTGCGCGAGCGGATCGAGGTGATCCATGACGGCGTGGACACCGATCTCGTGAAGCCCGACCCGAACGCCTTCATCAAGCTCGGGAAGGGCACGATCACGATGCGGCCGGGCGACGAACTCGTGACCTTCGTCAACCGCAATCTCGAACCC
>CAYNUN010000224.1:0-4128 GCA_964400345.1 uncultured Methylobacteriaceae bacterium | reverse complement strand
TCGGGCCGATCATCAGGATGTTCTTGGGCAGAACCTCCTCGCGCATCGTGCCCGTGAGCTGCTGCCTGCGCCAGCGGTTGCGCAGCGCGATGGCGACCGCGCGCTTGGCGTCGCGCTGGCCGACGATGAAGCGATCGAGTTCGGAGACGATCTCGCGCGGGGAAAAAGTCGTCATCGCGCGGCGTCCTCGAGCGTTTCGATCACGAGATTGGCATTGGTGTAGACGCAGATCTCGGCGGCGATGCCGAGCGATTTCCTCACCAGCGCCTCGGGGTCGATGTCGGTGTCGATCAGCGCACGGGCCGCGGCGAGGGCGAAGGCGCCGCCCGAGCCGATGCCCATGACGCCGCCCTCCGGTTCCAGCACGTCCCCGGTGCCCGACAGGATGAGACCGACATTCTTGTCGGCGACGAGCATCATCGCTTCGAGACGGCGGAGGTAGCGGTCCGTCCGCCAATCCTTGGCGAGCTCGACGCAGGCGCGCATCAGCTGGCCCGGATATTGTTCGAGCTTCTGCTCGAGGCGCTCGAAAAGCGTGAAGGCGTCCGCGGTGGAGCCCGCGAAGCCCGCGATGACGTCGCCCTTGGCGAGGCGACGCACCTTGCGGGCGTTCGACTTCATCACCGTGGGGCCGAGGCTGACCTGGCCGTCGCCGCCGATCACCACTTTGCCGCCCTTGCGCACCATGAGGATGGTGGTCGCGCGCCAGCGCTTCGACTCGTCCTGGCTCATCGTTCCTCGCGAGACTGTGACGCCCTCATTTAGGCGCAGGGCGGGCGCATGTCATCCCGAGCGGGGCGGCGGCGGCGCTCCGCCCGTCCGATTGCCCGCTTGCCGGCCTCCTGCCTCCCTTTTGCGCAGAGGTGGCGCAGCGTCGCGGGCTTTGCTAGAAGCCCGTGCGCGGGCGCGTGCCCGCTCGAGGATCATCGCCATGCGTTCCGCCGCCGTGACGCGCAAGACCGCCGAGACGGAGATTTCCGTCTCTCTCTCCATCGACGGGGCCGGACGCGCCGAGATCGAGACGGGCGTGGGCTTCTTCGACCATATGCTGGAACTGTTCGCCCGCCACGCACTGTTCGATCTCGACGTGCGCTGCAAGGGCGACCTGCATGTCGATCAGCATCACACGGTGGAAGACGTCGGGATCGCGCTCGGTCAGGCGCTGCTGCAGGCCATGGGCGACAAGAAGGGCATCACCCGCTATGCGGACGTGCATCTGCCCATGGACGAGACGCTGACGCGCGTCGCCGTCGACGTATCGGGCCGCCCTTTTCTGGTCTTCCGCACGTCTTTTTCGCGCGACAAGATCGGCGAGTTCGACACCGAACTGGTGCGCGAATGGTTTCAGGCCTTCGCGATGAATGCCGGGCTGACGCTGCATGTCGAGACGCTCTACGGCGACAATCAGCACCATATCGCCGAAAGCTGCTTCAAGGGTCTGGCCCGGACCTTGCGTAAGGCTCTCGCCGTCGATCCCCGCGAGGGCGATCGGATTCCGTCGACCAAGGGAACCCTCTGAGGACCCATGTCGGTTCATGCCGTCTACGTGCCCGGGCGCATCGCGCCCGGCAGCCCCGACGCCGTCGAAGCGGCGGTGATCGTGCGCGAGCGCTTCTCCTTCGCGGCGCTGGTGCTGCCTTTGCCTTGGCTCCTGTTCCGTCGGGCATGGCGTGAATTCCTGCTGTTCGCGGCGCTGACGGTCGCCGCCGCGCTGGTGATGCATCGCTTCGCGGGCGGCGCTTCGCCGGGCGTCATGGCGGGGCTCGAACTGCTGGCGGGGCTGTTCATCGGCCTCTCGGCCGCCGACATCCGCGGCAAGGTTCTCGAAAGACGCGGTCATCGCTTGGCCGACATCGTCGTCGCACCCGACGCCGACGCCGCCCTCGCACGCTTCGCGGAGCGCGAACTGGCCCGCGCCGAGGGCGGGCCGGCCCATGCGCCGGATCCGTCGCGGCGACCCTTGCCGGGACCCGGACCCTCGACCGCCGCGACGCGCGGCGAGCGGGACGGCGTCATCGGACTGTTCCCGGAGGCGCAGCGATGAGCGTCGCGATCGTCGATTACGGCTCGGGCAATCTGCATTCCGCCCACAAGGCCTTCGAGCGCGCCGCGCGCGAGGCGGGGCTCGACGTCGCGGTGAAGCTCACCTCGAAGCCCGAGGACGTGCGCGCCGCCGAACGCATCGTGCTGCCGGGCGTCGGCGCCTATGCCGATTGCCGCCGCGGCCTCGGCGCGACGCCGGGCATGATCGAAGCGCTGAACGAGGCCGTGAGGCGGGACGCCAAGCCCTTTCTCGGCATCTGCGTGGGCATGCAGCTGATGTCCGAACGCGGACGGGAATACGAGACCGTCGAAGGTCTCGGCTGGATCGCGGGCGAGGTCGTCATGATCGAGCCCGCCGACGCCGCGCTGAAAGTGCCGCATATGGGCTGGAACACGCTCGCGATGCGCAGACCGCATGCCGTGCTCGACGGCATCCCCACCGGCGAAGCGGGGCGCCACGCCTATTTCGTGCATTCCTACCATCTGAAGGCGTCCGATCCCGTCGACGTCGTCGCCGAGACCGATTACGGCGGTCCGGTCACGGCGATCGTCGCGCGCGACACCATGGTCGGCACGCAGTTTCACCCCGAGAAGAGCCAGAAGCTCGGTCTCGCCCTCATCGCCAATTTCCTGAGGTGGCGGCCTTGATCCTCTTTCCCGCGATCGATCTGAAGGAAGGCCGCTGCGTCCGCCTCGTCCAGGGCGACATGGCGCAGGCGACCGTCTTCAACGACGATCCCGCCGCCCAGGCCGCGGCCTTCGAGGCCCAGGGCTTTCCCTGGCTGCATCTCGTCGATCTCGACGGCGCCTTCGCCGGCAAGCCGATGAATGCGGCGGCGGTCGAATCCATTCTGGCGCGGACCTCGCGCCCGCTGCAGCTCGGCGGCGGCATCCGCGACATGAAGACGGTCGAGGGCTGGCTCACGCGCGGCGTCGCCCGCGTGATCATCGGCACCGCGGCCGTGCGCGACCCCGGCTTCGTGCGCGAAGCGGCGCGGCTGTTCCCGGGCAAGGTCGCGGTCGGCATCGACGCGCGCGACGGCCGCGTGGCGGTGGAAGGCTGGGCGCGGCTTTCGGAAATGTCGGCCGAGGATCTCGGCAAGCGCTTCGAGGACGCGGGCGTGGCGGCGATCGTCTATACCGACATCGCGCGCGACGGCATCCTGAAGGGCCTCAACATCGAGGCGACGCTGGGCCTCGCCCATGCCGTCGGGATCCCGGTGATCGCGTCGGGCGGCCTCGCCGCGATCGACGACGTCGCCCGCCTGCTCGAACCCGACTGCGCGGTGCTCGAAGGCGCGATCACGGGCCGCGCGCTCTATGACGGCCGGCTCGATCCGGCCGAGGCGCTGGCGCTGATCGCCGCGAAGTCGCGGAGCGCCGCCGATGCTTAAGGTCCGGGTCATCCCGTGCCTCGACGTCAAGGACGGGCGGGTCGTGAAGGGCGTGCAGTTCCTCGAACTGCGCGACGCGGGCGACCCGGTCGAAAGCGCCATCGCCTATGACGCGGCGGGGGCGGACGAACTCTGCTTTCTCGACATCACCGCGAGCCACGAGAACCGCGGCACGCTGATCGACGTCGTCACGCGCACCGCCGAGGCCTGCTTCATGCCGCTGACGGTCGGGGGCGGCGTGCGCAAGGTCGAGGACATCCGCACGCTGCTGCTCGCGGGCGCGGACAAGGTATCGATCAATACGGCGGCCGTGTTCGAGCGTGATTTCGTCAACCGCGCGGCCGAGAAGTTCGGCGACCAATGCATCGTCGTCGCCATCGACGCGAAGAAGGTGTCCGGGCCGGGCGAGGCCGACCGCTGGGAGATCTTCACCCATGGCGGCCGCAAGCCCACGGGCATCGACGCGGTCGAATACGCCGCCGACATGTGCGCGCGGGGCGCGGGCGAGATCCTGCTCACCTCGATGGACCGCGACGGCACGAAGATCGGCTACGACACGGCGCTGACCCGCGCGGTGGCGGACGCGGTCACGATCCCGGTCATCGCTTCGGGCGGCGTCGGCGAACTCGATCATCTGGTCGCCGGCGTGCGCGACGGGCATGCCTCCGCCGTGCTCGCCGCCTCGATCTTT
>CAYNUN010000223.1:0-4138 GCA_964400345.1 uncultured Methylobacteriaceae bacterium | reverse complement strand
AAATGCGGGGCTGGGACTGGCCGAGAATGTCGGTGAGATCGGAAACCGTCAGCTCGCCTTCGGCCAGAAGCGCCAGCAACCGCAACCGCGTGTCCTCGCCCGCGGCCCGCAGGCCGGAGAGGAGGTCGCCCAAAGCCAGACGCTCGGGGGATGCGGACAAGAACGGACCCTCACGGCTTCACATAAAGATATCTTTATATGAGCAAGCCGGCCGCGTCCAGTACCGCGCGATCCCTTCAGGCCAGACGATCGAGCGAGAAGCGGGAGACGTCCCCGAGCAGGCGGATGAATTCCAACGCCTGCATCTCGGCGGTGAGCCGCCCCTTCTCCGCCGTGGCGAGCGTAGCGTCGCCGGCCGCGCCCGAGGCGTGGAGATCCTGCGCGAGCCAGCCGAAGGCGGTGAAGCCCGTCGGGCGCAGAAGATCGAAGCTCTTCGCGATCTCGATGGAGGTCGGCGCGAAGTTCTCCGCCTTTTCCATCCGCACGAGATCGGGCCGGAAATGCAGCATCAGCGAGGTTTCGATGTCGCCCGCATGAATGCCGACCTGCCCTTCGAGATCCGTGTACATGCCCGGCGGAATGCCGAAGCGCCGCCACGCGCAGGTGACGGCGAGCATGCCGAAGCGGACCCGAAGCTCCCGCGCGACGATGTTGAGAGGGTCGACATTGCCGCCGTGGCTGTTGACGAGAACGATCTTGCGGACGCCCGCGCGATGCACGCTCTCGCCGATTTCCGTCCAGGCGCGGATCGCGGTTTCCCAAGTCAGGGTCAGCGTGCCGGGCGAGCGGATATGCTCGTTGGACTTGCCCACCGCCTGCGTCGGCAGGACGAGCACGTCGAGATCGTCGGGCAGTCTCTTCAGCACTTCCGCGATCATGCCGTCGGCGATGATCGTGTCGACCGAGACGGGAAGATGCGGGCCGTGCTGTTCGAAGGCGGCGACGGGCAGGACGGCGATCGTGGTTTCGGGGTCGAGACCCTCGAAATCCTTGGTGGTCAGTTCGCTCCAGAAACGGCGGCGCAAGGGGTCATCCTCCGGCAAGGCGGGTCGAGGGCGGATCGCGGCGAAGACGCTCAGGGCTTCAGGGGGACGTAGGTCCGCATCTTGCCGGGGTTGAGCAGGCCGTGCGGATCCACCTCGCCCTTGAAGCCGAGCTGGTCGGCGTCGGCGCGCTTGTGGCGGCTGCCGTCCTCCAGCGTGACGACGTGAGGATTGGCGATCATCACGCCGTGCTTTTCGTGCAGCGCGATGATCTCGTTGAGGCGCTCCGGCGTCGTGTAGCGCACGATCGGCAGCGCGGAACACGTCATCCGCCCGCCGAAGCGGATGAATTCGAGATGGGGGAACACCTCGTCCGGGAACATGTCGCGCATCTCGCGCACGCTCTCGATCAGCCGATCATGCGGATAGAGGCATTGCAGATAGGTGATCGAACGGTCGGCCTTGAGCCATTGCAGCGTGGTGTGGTTCCACGTGTATTCGTAGAGCGGAACCTGACCGGGGCTCTCGTCGGAGGGCGCCTCGTAGGTCACGGCGCCCTTGTCGCCCAGGATGGACTTGACGGTCTCGATCCAAGGCTCGGCCACCATCATGATGACGATGCTCTTGCCCTCGGGGCAGTGCTTGGCGAGCTGTCCGAAATAGGACGGGATCGGCCAGGTGATGGGGCTGACGAGCTTCTTGACGATGCCGTCGGCCATGGCGACCTCGCGGCCGAACTCCACCGCGCCGAAGAAATCGTCGAAGGCGACGATGAGGTCGACCCAGGGCCAAGCGGGCGCGAGCGGCATTTCGAGAGCGGTGATGATGCCCGTCGTGCCGTAGGCGCGGTTGATCTTCTGCGCCGCGTCGCCGCGGAGTTCGATGACGCGCGGCGTCTCCTCCACCGTCACGATCCGGGCCGCAATGATGTTGCCGGGCTCGCGCAGGCCGCCATAGGCCACCGAGCCGACGCCGCCCGAGCCGCCCGCCACGAAGCCGCCGATGGTGGCGGTGCGCTTGGTCGAGGGATGCATGCGCATCTCCCAGCCCGTCGGGCGGAGTTGCGCGTCGAGTTCATGGATCTTGGCGCCCGCGCCGACGCGGACCACGCCCGTCTTCTGCCATTCGACGGCGGAGAAGGCCGTCATGTCGAGCAGCACGCCGCCTTCGAGCGGCACGGCCTGACCGTAATTGCCCGTCGCGCCGCCGCGCGGGGTGAGCGGAATGCGCAGCTTCGCGCAGGCCGCGGCGACCTTGATCAGATCCGCCTCGTCGCGTGGGGCGACGATCACGTCGGCGGATTTGCCGTTCAGCTCGACATTGAGGATCGGGCTGTACCAGAAGAAGTCGCGCGAGCGCTTGCGGACGACCTGCGGCTCGGTGATCGACGGAACGTCGCCGATCGCGGCGAGAAGAGCCGCGACGTCGTGGCGGGGAGCGTCGGTACGGGAGAGGACGGGAGCGTTCATGGCGATCTCGGCTGCGCGATACGGGCGTGTCTGCCGGAACAGCAAATAGCGTACCGCGCGATGAAGGCGATGCACAGCGCCGCATGCCTCCTTTGCGGGAAAACTGTGCACAAGAAACCGTCATTATGCCCGAATTCGATGCACCCCTTTGACCGCCGCGGTCGACCGCTCCATGTGTTTGCGTGCGGCACGCTCGTTGCTTCGTCTGCAGGCCAGCTTCACTCACCGACAGGATCGGGAAGGGTTCTCCGATGACCACCACGAAATACCGCATCGACCGGCGCGCCGCTCTCGGCCTTCTCGGCGGCACTTTGGCTTCCACGCTCGTCACCGTCCCGGGCGGGCGCGTGAACGCGCAGACGCTCGACAAGGTGAGCTACCAGACGAATTGGCGTGCGCAGGCGGAACACGGCGGCTTCTATCACGCGGTCGCGTCCGGCATTTACAAGAAGTACGGCATCGATGCGGACATCCGCATGGGCGGTCCGCAGCAGAACCCCTCGCAGCTGCTGCTCGGCGGCCGGGTCGACATGATCATGTCGAACTCGTTCGAAGCCATCAATTACGTGCGCGAGAACCTGCCCTTCCTCTGCATCGGCTCGATCTTCCAGAAGGATCCGCAGGTCATCATCTCGCATCCGGGCGTCGGCAACGACTCGCTCGCGGCCCTGAAGGGCAAGCCGATCCTGATCGGGGCGACGGGCCGCACGAGCTATTGGCCGTTCCTGAAGGCGAAGTTCGGCTACACCGACGAGCAGGCGCGCCCCTACACCTTCAACATGGCGCCCTTCCTCGCGGACAAGAACATCTCGCAGCAGGGCTTCCTCTCCTCCGAGCCCTACGCGATCATGCAGGCGGGCGTTCAGCCCGTGGTGCATCTCATCGCGGATGCGGGCTTCGACAACTACAACACCACCGTCAACATCTCCCGGAAGATGGCCGAGGAGAAGAAGGACGTGGTGCAGCGCTTCATGACCGCGACGCTCGAAGGCTGGGCGGAATACATGAAGGCCGGTCCGGCGATCGAGGCGGCCAATGCGCTGATCAAGAAGGACAATCCGGACATGACCGACGACAAGATCGCTTATGCGATCAAGGTCATGAACGAGCGCGGCATCGTGCGTTCGGGCGATGCGCTCAAGCTCGGCATCGGCGCGATGACGGCCGAGCGCTGGAAGCGCTTCTACGATACGATGGCGGATGCGGGCGCCTTCCCGAAGGGGCTCGACGTGACCAAGGCGTACAGCCTCGAATTCATCAACAAGGGCGTCGGCGCGTGACCTCTTCCGCAGTTGCGGCGACCCGGGAGACGAAGGGGCGACCCCTCGTCTCCGTCAGGGGCGTTTCGAAACAGTTCTCGAACGGCACGCTCGCCCTGCGCGGGGTCGATCTCGACCTCGCGGACGGAGAATTCGTGAGCCTGTTGGGGCCGTCGGGCTGCGGCAAGTCCACGCTTCTGCGGATGATCGCGGGGCTCGAGGAAACCTCGTCGGGCAGCATCCGCATCGGCGCGCGGGACGTGACGCAGGCCGATCCGTCCGAACGGGGCGTGGCGATGGTGTTCCAGTCCTATGCGCTTTACCCGCACATGACGGTGGCCGAAAACATGGGCTTCGGCCTGAAGATGACCGGCCATCCGAAGCCCGAGGTCGACAAGAAGGTCGCCGAGGCCGCGCGCATCCTGAA
>CAYNUN010000222.1:0-4154 GCA_964400345.1 uncultured Methylobacteriaceae bacterium | reverse complement strand
CACGCCCCATTGGTCGAAGGCGTTGATGTTCCACACGGCCGCTTCGACGAACACGCGGTGTTCGTAAAGAGCGATCAGCCGCCCCAGCGCGAAGGGGTCGAGCCGTCGATGCAGGATCGTCACCGAGGGGCGGTCGCCCGGAAAAGCCTTGAAGGGCGCGAGCCGCCGCGCTTCGGCCGGATCCGCGCCGCGGGCGAGCATGGCCGCCTCCGCCTCCGCCGCGCTGCGCCCGCGCATCAGCGCCTCCGATTGCGCGAGACAATTGGCGACGAGCAGGTCGTGATGACGCCGCAGATCCGCCTCGTGCCCTTCCGCGGCGAGGATGAATTCGACGGGCACGACCTCGGAGCCCTGATGCAGCAATTGGAAGAAGGCGTGCTGCGCATTGGTGCCCGGCTCGCCCCAGACGATCGGCCCCGTCGCACGACGGACGGCCCGCCCGTCATGATCGGCGCCCTTGCCGTTCGACTCCATGTCGAGCTGCTGGAGATAGGCGGGAAGCCTCGCGAGCCGCTGGTCGTAGGGGATCACGGCGCGTGAATTGAAGCCGCAGAGATTCCGGTGCCAGATGCCGACGAGGCCCAGAAGGATCGGGAGATTGCGCTCCGCCGGCGCGGTGCGGAAATGCTCGTCGAGCGCATGCGCGCCCGCAAGGAAAGCGCGGAAGCGCTCCGCCCCGATCGCGATCGCGAGCGGCAGCCCCACCGCCGACCAGACGGAATACCGCCCGCCGACCCAATCCCAGAAGCCGAAGACGCGCTCCGCCGGAATGCCGAAGGCCGCGGCCTTGTCGACCGCCGTGGAGATCGCCGCGAAATGCGACCGCGCCACGACCTCGCCGAGCCGTTCCGCGAAACGCCGCCGCACCGTCTCGGCATTGGTCATCGTCTCGACGGTGGTGAAGGTCTTGGAGGCGACGATCACCAGCGTCGAGCCGGGATCGAGATCGCGCAGCACGTCCGCCGCATGCGCCCCGTCGATATTCGAGACGAAATGCACCCGCGGCCCGTCGCGATGAGGGGCCAGCGCCGCATAGGCCATGGCCGGGCCGAGATCCGAGCCGCCGATGCCGATATTCACGACGTCGGTGAAGCGCCCGCCGCCCGAGGGCGTGATCGCGCCCGAGCGGATCGCCTCCGCGAAGGCGAGGAAACGCTCGCGTTCCGCCTCGACATCCCCCGAGACATCCCGCCCGTCGACATGGAAGGCGCGCCCCGCGGACGCACGCAGAGCGGCGTGCAGGACCGCCCGGCCCTCGCTCGCATTGATGCGCTCGCCCGCGAACATCGCGTCGCGCTTGCCCTCGACGTCGCAGGCGCGGGCCAGAGCGAGCAGATCCCCAAGGATCGCCGCATCCACCGAGGTCTTCGACCAATCGAGCAGCAGATCGTCCAAGGACGCCGAGCTTCGGGCGAACCGGTCCGGATCCGCGGTGAACAGGTCCACTATCCGCACGCCCGCAGCAGCGGCGCGCCGGCGTTCGAGACGCTCCCAAGCGGCTTCGATCGCATCCGGTCCGTTCATCGCTCCTCCCGGCTCCGATGTCCGGACGCCGCCGCCACGGACGAAACCCTCATCCGAAGACGGAGACGCCGATCAGGACGGGATGCAGCTTGAGCATCACCGCGAAGGCCACGGTTCCGCCGGCGATCGCAACGATGTCGCCGCGCCCGAAGCCCGCCGCGGCTCCGCTGTCCGCCGCTCCCGCCTCGCCCCGCCGCTTGATCGCGATCCGGTCGTAGACGGACCAGCCGAGGAACGTTCCGAACAGGATCACGGATCCTGCATCCCCGTTCGCGAGAAGATGCGCGAGCGCCCAAGTCTTCACGCCGACCAGCATCGGATGCTTGAGCTTCGCCTTGATGACGCCGGCGGGCGCATAGGTCGCGACCAGCGCGATGAAGGCGGGCCACATCAGCAGGACCGCGACGTGCCGCAGGCCCCGCGGCGGGTCCCACAACGGCACATAGCCCGCGGCCCGGTAATCGCCGTACCCCTTCGCGATCAGAACGATCCCGATGAGGGAGAGGATCGAGTGAAGCGCACGATAGGGAACGGCCCCGAGCCTCGCGATCGCCTCTTCGCGGCGGGAGCGCAGGGTCGTGAAGGTATGGACGGCGAAGAAGATCGCCAGTCCCAAGATCATCAGCGCCATCGTCGAGCCTCCGCCTGAGCCCGGAAGCTATGTCGCGACCGGCCGCTTCGCAACGTCGAATGCGTCACGGCGAGAAAGATCGGATCTTCGATCCTCCGGCATCGTCTCGTTCACCTTGTCGGAACTTCGCCGCGCCCGATCGGGAATTGCGTCGAATGCGAGGCTTCCGCTCAGCCCGTCGTCAACCTGCGCGCGTGCAGTTGAAGGCCATGAAACCCGGCGTCATTCCCCCGCACCGAGCCGCGCAGGATCACCGCGAACCCGCGATCGTTTCCGCCGTGAAAACGCACCGCCCGGTGCGGGCGCGTCCGCCCGCGGCGTTAACCCTTTCTCAATCAATGACTTGCCCGGCCGCGCGCCACGTTCTTAACGTCTCGTTAACCGACGGAACGGGTATGGATCGGATGCGTGCGTTGATCGGCGGCTTGGCCGTACTGATGATGGTTTCGGCTTCGGGCGTCGGCGCCGCGCGCGACCGCGTCGCCGCGGTCGATCCGATGCCGCGCCCGGCAACGATCTCCGTGTCCGCTGGCCTCACCACCGCTCCCCTCGGCTGGGCCCAGCTCTGCGCGTCGAACCCGCAGGATTGCGACGTCGTCAGCCTCGAGCCGCGCAGCATGCCGCTCACCCGCGCCAATTGGGCGCTGATCTCCCGCATCAATCGCGACGTCAACGATCGGATCGAACAGGTCGAGGACATCACCAATTTCGGACAGATCGAACTCTGGACCTACCCCGTCGACGGCAAGGGCGATTGCGAGGATCTCGTTCTGCTCAAGCGCAAGATGCTGATGGAGGCGGGCGTGCCGCGGCAGGCCCTGCTCATCACCGTCGTACGCGACGACGAGGGCGCGGGCCATGCCGTGCTCACGGTCCGCACAGACAAGGGCGATTTCATCCTCGACAACAAGACGAACCGCATCATCGAATGGCGCGCGACGGGTTATGCGCCCGTCAAGCGGCAGTCGCAGGAAAACCCCAACGTCTGGGTCTCGATCGGCGACGCCGTCGGCGTCACCACCACGGCCGGCAACCCGCCCCATTGAGCGACGCGGCGGCCCTCAGTCGATCCGCACCAGCCCCGCCGCGAAACGCTTGAAGTTCCTGACATAACCCGCTGCCGAAGCGCGAAGCCGCTCGGCCGACGCTTCGTCCAGCGTGCGGATCGCCTTGGCCGGCGCGCCGACGATCAACGAATTGTCGGGAAATTCCTTGCCCTCCGTCACGAGCGCATTGGCCCCGACGAGGCAGTTCCGCCCGATCTTCGCGCCGTTGAGGATCGTCGCGCCCATGCCGATCAGGCTGTTCTCCCCGATCACGCAGCCGTGCAGGATCGCGTGATGCCCGATCGTGCAATCCGCGCCGATCGTCATGGGGAAACCCATATCGGTATGGAGCATCGCGCCTTCCTGGATGTTCGTCCGCGCGCCGACGTCGATCAACTCGTTGTCGCCCCTCAGAACCGCGCCGAACCACACGCCCACGTCTTCGGCGAAACGCACGGCACCGATCACATGCGCATCGGGCGCGATCCAGAAAAGTCCCTCTGCGGGCAGGTCCGGCCGGCGATCGTCGAGCGCATAAACGGGCATCTCACTCTCCTCGAAACATGGGGCGCCCAGAGAAGCCGAGCCGCCGAGCCGGGTCAAGAATGCAGAATTTCAACATTTTCTTAACCATGAATTCCGATGCTCGGCTTTGCATCCACGGCATGGACGGATTGATGGCACGGGCTCCCTCACCCTCCCCGATGAAGTCCCTCGGCATCTTCGGGGTCGCCTTTCTGCTCGGCGCGCTCGCGGGAACGCCCGCGGGTCTGTCCCGCATCGCCCCTTCCCCGGCCGCGACGACCGTCACGCTCGAGGGCGCCCACTACGTCTTCGACGGCCGGACGGCGACGCTGCTTCGCGGCGACCATGGCCGCGCCGAACTCTCCGTCGCCTCGGGAATCGTGATCGGCGGGGCGGAGATCCCGATCCTCGCCACCCTTCTTCCCGCC
>CAYNUN010000221.1:0-4160 GCA_964400345.1 uncultured Methylobacteriaceae bacterium | reverse complement strand
CTACGGCGACTCGGTGCTGACGTTCAACGGCGAAATCTGGAACTACGTCGAAGTCCGATCACAGCTTGAGGCTGAAGGTCGGACGTTTCGGACGACCGGAGACACCGAGGTTCTGGCTGCGGCGCTCGATCACTGGGGCGTCGAAGATGCGCTCCCGCGCCTTGAAGGCATGTTCGCTTTCGCATGGTCGAAGGGCGACACGCATGTTCTCGTGCGTGACCGCTTCGGTGAGGTTCCGCTCTATGTCCACCGCCGGGCCGACGGCTTCGCGTGGGCTAGCGAGCGGAAGGCGTTCGGGCGTGATCTCCCCGCTGCGGCTCTGCCTGCCGGAACGATCCTCGATCTATCTGCGGGGCGGCTCAGTGAGTGGTATCGTCTGCCTGAACGCAGCACCGAAAACCGCACCATCGACATGATGCTGGATGAGGGCGTGCGCTGCCGTCTGGTGGCCGACGCTCCGCTCTGCGTTCTGATCTCTGGCGGGCTGGACAGCAGCCTTGTCTTGGCGATGGCGAAAGCGGCCAAGCCTGACGTGGTGGCTTACACCGCCGTGCTGGACCCGGCATCGCCCGATCTGAAAGCGGCGCGTCGCCTCTGCTCGGAACTCGGCGTTCCGTTGTCGGAAGTGACCGTCAAGAAGCCTGATGCCGCCGCTCTTGAAGCGGCTGCTCTTGCGATAGAGATCCCCAGCAAGGCCCAAGTCGAGATCGCGGCGCTGTGTATCCCTCTCGCCCGCGCGATAGGCTCTGACGGGTTCAAGGCTTGTCTGTCCGGTGAAGCCGCCGACGAGTTGTTCGGCGGTTACGGGAACATGTGCATCAAGGGCTCGAAAGCCGATGATGCAGAATGGCGGGACATCCGGCTCGCCGCCGTCCGCAAGATGGCGCGCGGAAACTTTGTGCGATGCAACAAGGCCTTCATGGCCGCAGGCGTCGAATGCCGCCTGCCGTTCATCGAGACGGCGCTCGTCGAAACGGTTCTCGCGATGTCGAAGGCCGAATGCCCTCCCGGCAAAAAGGCACTGAAGGCGGCATCGCGCGACATTCTTCCCGACTGGATCGTGAACCGTCCGAAAGAGACGTTTCAGGGGGGCGCCGGAATGGATGAGGCTGCCGCCTTGGCGGTGCCTGATCCTGCTCGCTTCTACCGATCCGGTATCGCGACAAGCTACGGTCAGTCGGCGCTTCAACGTCATTAGGGCACGCTCAGATGAGCAACTTCGAACTCCCGGCTGCGGGTGAGTGGACTTTCAAGAACCCGCAGATCGCGGCTCACTTCGACAAGCATGTGCGCGAGCAGCTGCCTTGGTATGATCTGGCGACCGGGATCGTCACCCATGTCGGGCGTCACTATCTGCCGGAAGGCGGCACGGTGATCGACATCGGCGCATCGACTGGCAACATCGCGCGGGCGCTTGAGCCGACGCTCAAGGCCCGGAAGGCGCATCTTCTGGCGCTCGACAACGCGGCTGACATGCTCGACCGCTACGACGCGCCGGGAACGCCTGTCGTCGCGGACGCGCGCACCTATGACTTCGCGGCTGCCGATCCCGATCTGATCGTCGCCTTCCTCGTGCTGATGTTCCTGCCCGTCGCGGATCGCGCGGGCGTGATCGCACGGTTGAAGGCTGCCGTCCGTCCCGGCGGTGCGGTGATCGTGTTCGACAAGATGCAGGCGCGCGGCGGTCACGTCGGCTCGGTGATCTATCGGATGACGCTCGCGGCCAAATACGAAGGCGGCGCACCGCCTGACGAGATCATCGCGAAAGAGCTTTCGCTCGCGGGCGTGCAGCGTCCGATGAGCGACGATGAACTTCCCGGCTTCGAGCCGATCTTCCGCTTCGGGGACTTCGCAGGGTGGTTGTACGAACGCCCGGCGGTTTAACGGTTAAGGCATGGCGCAGGACAAGGCACCGCAGCAGACCGACCTCATCACCATCGAGGTCGCCGCACGCCTGCTGATGATGACGCCGCAGCGCGTCAATCAGCTTGTCGCGCAGGGCTACATCCAGCGACCGAAGCGCGGCTTCACGACCATCGTGAGCGCCGTGCAGGGCTATATCCGCTTCCTGAAGGACGAGGACCGCAAGAACACCAAGAGCCACGCGGCAAGCGAGGCGGTGCAGGCGCGGGCCGACGAGGTTCGACTTCGCATCGCGGAGCGGAAGCGCGAACTGATCCCGCAGGAAGATGCGGCGCTCGCACTTGATCTTCTGGTCGGTGAAGTGAACAAACAGTTCACGGGCCTTCCTGCGCGCATCACGCGCGACCTGCGGCTGCGTCGAGAGATCGAGGCGAGACTTGACGAGAGCAAAGGCAAAATCGCAGAAGCTCTCGCCGCATGTCGAGAACTTGCTGCAACGGGCCGCGACCCTTCTGACCCCGACGCCTAAGACGCATCCCGACGAATGGGGCGCGGCGCATCGCGTCTATGCCGAGACCTCGGGCCTTCCCGGCCCGCGCGATCCTTACATCACCGCCTACATGGTGCCGTTTGCGCGGAAGATTCACGCGGGCACGCATAAGCGCGTGGTCGGCGTGACCGCTGCCCAGTCGGGAAAGACCGAGTTCCTGCTCGACTGCATCGGCGCGCGTGTCGATCAGCGTCCTGCCCCGATCCTCTACGTCGGCCCGTCGAAGGACTTCGTGTCCGACCAGTTCGAGCCGCGTCTGATGGAGCTTCTGGATCAGGCACCGACTCTCCGCGCGAAGGTCTCGCGTGGAAAGCGGCAGAAGAAGCTGCTGAAGACCGTCAACGGCGTTCGCATCCGTTTGGGTTTCGCCGGATCGTCATCGTCGCTGAAATCCGACCCTTTCGGCCTCGGCTTCATCGACGAGTATGATGAAATGGTCTCGAATATTAAGGGGCAGGGCGACCCTCTGGGCCTCGCCGAAGCGCGTGGCGACACCTACGCGGATTTCGTCACGGCGGTCGTTTCTACGCCCTCTCAGGGGCTTGTAGAGACCGAGATCGACCCGGTGAACGGGCTTGAGATGTGGGCGGCGGGCGATCCCGAGCAGATCACGTCGCCGATCTGGCGGTTGTGGCAGCAGGGCACGCGGCATCACTTCGCGTGGCCGTGCCCGCACTGCGCGGAGTTCTTCGTCCCGCGCAAGAAGCACCTGAAATGGCCGAAGGGCGCGACGCCTGCGGCTGCGCGGCGCGAGTCTTACCTCGCCTGCCCGTCCTGCGGCGGCGTGATCGAGGAGCACCACAAGGCCGAGATGGTCGCGGGCGGCGTGCAGGTCGCGCCGGGCCAGACCATCGAAGACGCCCTGAACGGCGTCAACGAGCCTGACAACGATACGTGGTCCTGCTGGACCTCCGGCCTGTGTTCACCGTTTGTAACATTCGGTGACAGGGCCGCGCGGTATCTGACCGCGCTCGCTTCCGGCGAGACCGACAAGATACAGACCGCGATCAACGCGGGTTTCGGCGAGTGCTACGACGCATCCGCCGATGCGGAGGTTCCTCCGGTCGAAGAAGTGCTCAAGCGTCGTCTGCCTTATCTGCCGCGCACCGTTCCTTCGGGCGGCTTGCGGCTTGCGATGGCCGTCGACGTGCAGGCGTTCTCGCTCTACTACGGCATCCGCGCGTTCGGATCGCGCGGGACATCGTGGCTCGTCGATCACGGTCAGCTGTACGGCCCGACCGCAGACACGGAGGTCTGGGACGATCTCGCGGACCTGATGATGACGCCCGTCGGCGGGCTTCAGATCGAAAAAGTCTTCATCGACTCCGGCTTCCGGCCCGGCAAAAAGGAGCAGGTGCCGGAACATCGCGTCTACGAGTTCTGTCGTCGTTGGTCGTGGCTCTGCGTCCCGACGAAGGGCCGGGACGTGATGCATCCTCCCTACAAGATGTCGAAGATCGAGGTGAAGCCGGACGGCAGGAAGGCCGCTTATTCGATCAACCTGTGCTGGCTGTCGAGCGACTTCTTCAAATCGCTCGTCATGGCCCGTCTGAAGACGCCCATCGACGCGCCCGGTGCGCTTCTCCTGCACGAGCAGGTGGAGGAAGACTATGCGCGGCAGGTCACGTCGGAAGCGCGGCTGATCGAAAACGGCAAGCCCGTATGGCGTCAACGGGCGAGGGACAACCACTTTCTTGACGTTGAGGCGATGCTGGCCGCTATCGGCTACACGATGAACGTCCAACGA
>CAYNUN010000220.1:0-4160 GCA_964400345.1 uncultured Methylobacteriaceae bacterium | reverse complement strand
ATCGTAGACGGTGTGATAGGCGCGGTCGACGCGACCTTCGCCATAGCCGCCGACGACATGCATGCGGTCGTCCAAGACGGTGGCCCAGGCCATCTCGCTGCGCGGGATGGGCATCGCGGCGCGCGGGACCCAACGGCCGAGAGCACCCTTCGGAGCGGGGCTGTCGAAGACGCGCTGCGCCTCCTGCTGCGGCGTCAGATGATGGGGCGTTCCGCCTTGAAGGAGATGGAAGGCCTCCGCCGAGGGAGGAACGGGCTTGAGCGGGGCCGGGTGGGCGCTATGCTGAGCCCTTGCGACGGACGGCGAGGCGAGGAGACCCGCCCCCAAAGCGAGAAATCGACGACGATCCATCACGCTGCTCCCCGGAACGCTGCGGCGGATCATGCCGCCGTTCGGGACGGCTGAAAAGCTTCGTCGGCGGGGCGCTCCGGTCGCGGATCGAAACAGGACGCCGTGAAGGCGGAAGGCGGGGCGATGTCGGAATTCTTCTTCCACACATGGACGGTTCGGAACGGGCCCGTCCGCGCGCCGCTGCTTGCGGCGCTTCTGTTCCTCCTGCTCGGCGGCTGCACGGGCCGGCCCGACGGCGTCGAGCCCGTCCGCCCCTTCGACGTGTCGCGCTACGGCGGGGAATGGTTCGAGGTGATGCGCCTCGATCATCGTTTCGAGCGCGGCCTGACGCATGTCACGGCGACCTACACGCCGCGCGCGGACGGCACGATCGGCGTCGTCAACAGAGGCTTCGACCCCGAAGGCTGCCGATGGAAGGAAGCGACGGGCAAGGCCGTCCTGCAGGCGGAACCCGATACGGCGAGCCTTTCGGTGAGCTTCTTCCCGCCTTTCGCGGGCGGGTATCACGTGTTTTCGCTCGATCGTCGGAACTATGCTTGGGCGATGGTGTCGGGGCCGACCAAGGATTACCTCTGGATCCTCGCACGCCGCCCGGATCTCGATGCGTCGACCCGCAACCGGCTGGTGGCGGAGGCGAAGGCTCTCGGCTTCCCCGTCGAAGGCCTGATCCTCGTCGACCACGGCCCTCGCAAGTGTTGATGACGGACGGGAGGACGAGGCGGACGGCCCGGCCCTCCAGCTCCGCCCGTCGCAGAAAACTTACGGTGGCCGCGGCTCTCGCGGCGTCCTGCCTCGCAGCGTGCGGCGCGCAGGCGCAGCGGGCGCCGTTCGACCTCGGGCTGTTTCAACCCGACATCGTCACGGACGTCGTGCCGGAGCGTCCCCTTCGGGGCGCCTACAGTCTCGAGAACAATACGGGCCGGGTCGGGCTGTCGCGGATGCGGGCACAGGTGCCGAGCCATGACGGCAAGGGCCTTCTCATCGCGAGTTGGACGCCGCATCCGAAGGGGGCGACGGACCGGCCGACATTCGTGGTCGTCCATGGCGGCCATGGCGTCGGACCGACCAATTTCGCGACGGCGCTTTGGGTCCGACGGACATTCGAAGCCAATGTCCTCGTCCTCGACAGCTATTGGAGCAGAGGCCGCGAGGAGAACTGGGCAACATGGACCCGGTTCGGCGCGAACATGCGCGCGCTCGACGCGATCGCGGCGGGCCGTTGGCTGACGACCGTGCACGGTGTCGACCCCGTTCGCATGGTGCTGATCGGCGACAGTCAGGGGGGATGGACGGTCCTGCGGACCTTCACGAACGAACCTTTCCTGCGCCGCGCGACGGCCCCTCTCTACCGTGCGGGCATCGCGCTCTATCCCAACTGCATCTCGGACGGCTCGCCCTTCCGCCCGCGGCTCGGACCCTATGCGGCGCCGGTGATCATATTCACGGGGGGAAAGGACACCGCCACCCCGATCGGCGACTGCGATCGCGCCGTCCTCCGCGCCGCCCGGAGCTGGAAGCACTATCCGGACGCGACCCATGCGTGGGACGTCGCCAATCGGGGAGCCCACTCGCCCGCCGTCGACGGCGAATGCGGGGAGGCCCTCAACGTCCATAATCGTTTCCCGATCTGCCGCAGCGACGCCGTGACCGAGGACATGCATTCCCGGATCAGGGAATTTCTCGCCGGCGTCGGGATCCGACCGGCTGCGCCGAATCGCTGATCCGCAGCCTCGGATCGATGCGATTCCGACGGGCGAGGCGACGGCGCGCGAAACATCGAATGA
The DNA here is from genome assembly GCA_964400345.1 of uncultured Methylobacteriaceae bacterium. Taxonomy (GTDB): domain Bacteria; phylum Pseudomonadota; class Alphaproteobacteria; order Rhizobiales; family Beijerinckiaceae; genus JAIXZO01. The sequence continues at coordinate 2,025 of CAYNUN010000220.1, read as the reverse complement.
TCCGATGAACGGCTTCTTCGCCCGGACCGCATAAGGGGCGGCACGGCGAGGTATGGCCTTGGAGATCGAGGTCATCCTGCGGGTGCGCGACCGAGCGGCGGCAGCGCGGACGATGCCCGTCGCGCCGAGGCGCGACGGGCCTGCAGACGGATCAGAAAATCGCCTGCGGATTGATCGGAGAGCCCGTGCCGCCGGTGATCACCAGCGGAGGAGCGCAGAAGAAGAATTCGTAGACCTTTTCCTTCGCGCAGTGTTCGGCAAGGTCCTTCACGTAGAACATCTCACCCATCGTGAGCCCCATGGAGGGGATGACGATCCAGTGCCACGGCTGGAAGATGCCTTCCGTCGACTTGTTCGGGCGAACCTCGACGCCCCAGGTGTCGGAGCAGATGGCTGCGATCTGCTTCTCCTGCGACCAGAAGCAGTTCTCGAATTCCACGCCCGGAGCGTCGCCGCCCGCATAGCCGCCCCAGTCGGCATCCTTGATGCGCTGTTCCATCTGCCCGGTGCGGATGATGACGAAGTCGCCCTTGCGGATTTCGACGCCCTGAGCCTTCGCGGTCGCGTCGAGTTCGGCATTCGGGATGCCGTAGCCGTCTTCGAGGAAGTCCTTGCCCTTGAAGCGGGCCACGTCGAGGAGCACGCCGCGGCCGACCATCTTTCCGGCGGTATGCTCGATGCCGTTCTTGTGTACGCCACGGCTGTCGACGTTGGACACCGAATAGCCGTTGTACATCTGGTCCTTATAGAAGATGTGGCCGAGGGCGTCCCAATGCGTGGCGGCCTGGACCGGCATGTTGATCGAGTCGTCGGCGTAACCGAGGATGTTCTGGCTGTCATACTTGCCGGCGATCGCATCCGAGCCCGTCGCCATCATCTGGTGGATCGGGTTCCACCGGCCGCCGTAGAGTCCGCGCTGCGGGCCGTTGCCGTCGAGCGGAATGCCCATCGGGAAAACCTTGCCGCTCTTCACGAGCTTGGCGGCGGCGGCGACTTCAGCCGGACCGACATAATTCAAGGTGCCGATCTGATCGTCCTTGCCCCACTTGCCCCAATTGTTGAGCTTCGCGGCGGTTTCGTCGATGGTCTTGCGGTTGATGACTTGCGACATGGCGTCGGCTCCCTGAAGTTTATTGAAGTTCTCGAAGGTCGTCTCGGGCGGGCGCAGAACGGCCCGCGCCGCTACAGTGCGGTGGCGCCGCCGTCGACGCGGAGGCTGGTGCCCGTCACCATCCGGGCTCCCGGCGAGGCCAAATAGACCACGGCCGCCGCGACATCGTCGGGCTGCGCGATCATCTTCAGCGGGATCATGCCCATCGCCATTTCGCGATAGGCGGGATCCTTGAAGAACGGGGCGGTCATGGAGGTTTCGACCACGGTCGGCGCGACGCTGTTCGAGCGGATCTTGTGCTCGGCCAGTTCGACGGCCATCGACTTGGTGAGGCCTTCGACAGCGTGCTTGGTCATACAGTAGACGCTGCGCTTGGCGGATCCGACATGGCCCATCTGCGAGGAGATGTTGATGATGGAGCCGCCGCGCCCGGCGCGGACCATCGCGGCCGCGCCTGCCTGCGCCATTTTGAACGCGGAACGAATATTGAGCGCGATGAGCATGTCGAGCGTGTCGTCGTCGACGTCGAGCACATGCTGAAGCTTGTTGGTGCCGGCATTGTTCACGAGGATGTCGAGCTGCGGCAGGTCGCGGACCTTGGCGACGGTCGCGGGATCGGTCACGTCGGCGTTCCATGTCGTCACCGGTACGCCGGCTTCCCCGGACAGGGTGACGAGGTCGCTTTCCGTGCGTGCGATCGCGATCACCTTCGCGCCCGCCTGGGCGAGTCTGACGGCGCAGGCCCGGCCGATGCCGCGGCCCGCGCCGGTGACGACGGCCGTGAGGCCGGCCAAATCATTCATCATGAGATCCTCCAAAGGCTCCGGGCGAAGAGCCGAAGAGCGGCGTGATGGTCGGGATGCGCCCGTCGGACGAAGCGCGCATCAGGTACGGACCGCGATGCGGGCCGGTCA
>CAYNUN010000219.1:0-4171 GCA_964400345.1 uncultured Methylobacteriaceae bacterium | reverse complement strand
CATGCCGCGCGCCCGCCTCGTCGACGTCGAAGGAATAGGCGTCCTTCATCAGGAATTCGCGCGAGCGCATCGTGCCGAAGCGCGGGCGCACCTCGTCCCGGAACTTCCACTGGATATGGTAGAGGTTGAGCGGCAGATCCTTGTAGGACCGGACGTAACCCCGGAAGATTTCCGTGATCATTTCCTCGTTCGTCGGCCCGTACAGCATCTCGCGCTCGTGCCGGTCGGTGATGCGCAGCATCTCCTTGCCGTAGGCGTCGTAGCGCCCCGATTCGCGCCACAATTCGGCGGATTGGATCGTCGGCATCAGCAGCTCGACCGCGCCCGAGCGGTTCTGCTCCTCGCGGATGATGGCGGTCACCTTGTCGAGCACCCGTAGGCCGAGCGGCAGCCACGCATAGATCCCCGCCGATTCCTGCCGCACGAGGCCGGCGCGGAGCATCAGCCGATGCGAGGCGATCTCCGCCTCTTTCGGCGTTTCACGCAGAATCGGAAGAAAATAGCGGGAGAGGCGCATGGAGAAACCACGACAAGAGGGGGGTGAGCGATACGCGAACGACCCTGCCGTTCAACCGCATCGCCCGGCAAAACACAAGGCCGCAGCGCCTTCTGCGCACCGACCGATCGAGGAAGGGATGATCGCCGAAAAAAACCGCTTTGGGTCTTATATAAGAGGGTGACACGAGAAAATTCGTGGGCTACCGTCTCCCCACTTGAAAAAAGGCCCGCCGCTTACCAAAGCGCAGCAGAGGTCCAAGTCTCGGGAGGAGGAGAGCCGATCGCGTTCGACAGGGACGAAGAGCCCGAGGTCTTCCGAGGAGGACCGGCGCGAGCGGTAAACTGGGGGATGAAAAAAAGCAGGGTGCGAACCCTGCTTTTTTTATGGCGCTGCGGGACGTCCGGTCGTCGCCCGGCCGTCAGACGAATTCCCAGAGGAACAGCGCGAACGCCGTCACGGGAAACGTCACCGCCGTCGTGATCAGCAGTTTGCGCCGAAGCATCGGCTTGACGGGCGCACCGGGATCGCTCCCCGTCGGGGTCTCCTCGCCCGCCTCATGCGGATTGCGCACGCCGAGCGGCAGGATCGCGAAGAGCACGAGCCACCAGATGATGAAGAAAAGCGCGATCGCGCTGCCGATGGGCATCAGGCTTGCTCGAGTTCGACGAGGGTGCCCGTGAAATCCTTCGGATGAAGGAAAAGCACCGGCTTGCCGTGCGCGCCGATCTTCGGCTCGCCGTTTCCGAGAACGCGCGCGCCCGCGGCCTTCAGCCGGTCGCGTGCGGAGAGGATGTCGTCCACCTCGTAGCAGACGTGGTGAATGCCGCCGTCCGCGTTGCGCTCGAGGAATTTCGCGATCGGCGAAGCCTCGCCCAGCGGATACAGAAGTTCGATCTTGGTGTTCGGCAGTTCGATGAACACCACCGTCACGCCGTGTTCCGGCTGTTCGAGTGCGGGCGAGACCTTCGCGCCCAGCACGTCGCGATAGGTCGCGACGGCGGCGTCGAGATCCTTCACCGCGATGGCCACGTGATTGAGACGTCCGATCATACGGGCTCCTCTCGCCGCTCGTTCCGTTGCGGGCACATATAGCGGAGCCGCGCGCCGAAGCGCAAGCGCGTTTAGGCGCCGGGGGGGGGGCGCCGCGCCACGGAGCCTCAGAGCGTGATGATCTGCACGTGGCAGGTCGGCTTCTTGCCCCAATGGTTCGCGACCGTTCCGCGCACCGCGCGTTCGATCGCGTTCTCCACGAGGTCGGGATCGCGCCGCTTCTGGCGCGAAAGCCCGTCGAGCACCGAGAACACCGCCTCTTCGATGACGTCCTCGAAGTTCTTCCCTTCGCGCGTCTTCTGGGGAAGGCCGGTCACCGCCAGCGCGACGTCGCCCACGGGCTCGCCGCGCGGGTCGATCGCGACGCCCACCGAGATGACGCCGCCGAAGGACAGTCGCCGCCTTTCGGACACCGCCGGATCGGCGCCGTCGACCAGCACCATGCCGTCCTTGTAGAGCCGTCCCGCCGTGACGACCTCGACCACCTCGGGTTCGCCGGGCGCGAGCCGCAGCATCTCCCCGTTCTCGATCTTCATCGGGAACGGCACGCCCGCGCGGCGCGCGAGCTTGCGATGCTCTTCGAGATGCAGCGCCTCGCCGTGCGCCGGCACCGAAATGCTCGGCCGCACCCACGAATACATCCGCTCCATCTCGCCCCGGCGGGGATGGCCGGAGACGTGCACGAGCCGGTCGCGATCCGTGATGACCTCGACGCCGTTGTGCACGAGCCCGTTGACGATCTTGCCGATCGGCTTCTCGTTTCCGGGGATCGTGCGCGAGGAGAGGATCACCCGGTCGCCCGGCGACAAGGCGATGTCGGGATGATTGTCGGTCGCGACCCGCGCCAGCGCCGCGCGCGGCTCGCCCTGGCTGCCCGTGAGCAGCGCGACCACCTTGTCGCGCGGCAGATAGCCGTAGGCTTCCGCACCGCGGAACGGAGGAAGGCCGTCGAGATAGCCCAATTCGCGCGACACCGCGATCACCCGGTCCATCGCGCGTCCGACCGCGACCACCTCGCGTCCGCAGGCGAAGGCGGCTTCCGCCACCGCCCGCAGGCGCGCGACGTTGGAGGCGAAGGTCGTCACCGCCACGCGATGCTTCGATTCGGCGATGATCTCCTTCAGCGACGCCGCGACCTCGCTCTCGCTCGGGCTCACGCCGTCGCGGATCACGTTGGTCGAGTCGCAGATCATCGCGAGCACGCCCTCGTCGCCGATGGCGCGCAGCCGCGCCTCGTCGGTCGGGCGGCCGAGAAACGGCGTCTCGTCGATCTTCCAATCGCCCGTATGCAGCACCGTGCCGAGCGGCGTGCGGATCGCCAGCGCGCAGGCTTCGGGGATGGAATGCGCGACGGGAATGAATTCGACGTCGAAAGAACCGATCGTAAGCCTTTGTCCCTGCTCGAAGACCGTGATCGGAATGGCCTGTGCGCCGGGCTCGTGGAAGCGCCGGATGTCGAGGAGATCGGCCGCGAAGCGCGTCGCATAGACGGGCGCCTTCAGCCGCGGCCACAGCTCCATCAACGCGCCGATATGGTCTTCATGCGCATGGGTGATGATGATGGCGTCGAGCTTGTCGCGCTTGCCTTCGAGAAAGCGCAGATCCGGCAGGATCAGGTCGATCCCCGGCAGATCGTCGCCCGCGAAGCTCACGCCGCAATCCACGAGGATCCAGCGGCGGCTCTTCGGCGGACCATAGCCGTACAGTCCGGCATTCATCCCGATCTCGCCCAATCCGCCCAACGGCAGGAATACGAGATCTTCCTTCACGGCCTCGGCCATGCTCATCCTTTCGTGACCGCCTCATGCGGTCCCCCGGAGCCGAAAAAGACGTCGCCCGCCTCGATCACGAGGATCTCGGATCCGCTCGCGAGGAGAAGCCGCCCTTCGGCATCGATGTCGCGGAACACGCCCGAAAGGTCTCCCCCGGGTCGCCGAACCCGAACGGGCGCACCGATGCCGTGCGCGCGGTCGAGCCATTCGGCCCTGATGGCGGAAAACCCGGCCCCTCGGTCCCAACGAGAAAGCCGCGACGCGAGCTCGCGCCGCAAGGCGCCGAAGAGGTCGGACGCGTCGTTCGACAGCCCCGCCGCGGCGAGGCTCGTTGCGGGATAAGGCGTATCGACGGGATGCGCAACGCAATTGACGCCCAAGCCGATCGCGACGACGAGCCGGCCCTCGGCGTCCCGCCCGCCTTCGACCAGAAGTCCCGACAGTTTCGCGCCGTCGAGCAGGAGATCGTTCGGCCATTTGAGCCGCAGCCGCGCCCCCGCGCCCGTCGCGGAATCGACCGCGGCATGCAGCGCGACGCCCGCGACGAAACCGAGCTGCGGCGCGACCGCGCTCGCGCAGGGATCGATCAGCCCGAGACTGGCGTAGAGATTGCCCGACGGCGAGGACCAGGCGCGGCCGCTGCGCCCGCGCCCGCCCGTCTGCCGATCCGCCGTCACCCAGATCCGGTCGAGGCCGTCGCGCGCGAGTTCCGATGCGCGATCGTTGGTCGAACCGATCGCGTCATGCCGCTCGATCGAATAGCCCGCACCATCGGCCGCGACGAAGACGACGCTCACGTCAGAAGAGCGACTTCGCCGCCGCGCCCGCCGCCTTCACCAGCGGCGCGGGC
>CAYNUN010000218.1:0-4176 GCA_964400345.1 uncultured Methylobacteriaceae bacterium | reverse complement strand
GGGGGGACGCGGCCGCCGCGTCGCGGGCGATCTCGGGGAAGGGCAGCACGCCGTAGCGCAGCGCGTACCAGCCGATCTTGGCGTATTCCGCCGCGACGCGCGGGGCGTCCGGGTCGACGAGGCGATCGAGCGGGCCGCCCTCGGGCTCGACGGGCGCCGCGAGGAGCGCCAAGCCGGGAGCGGCGGCTTCGAAACAGGCCAGCGCGCGCCGCATGTGGAACCAGCTCGTGACGAGAACGACGCGCCGCGCCTGCATCCGCGCTAGGACGGGTGCGGAGAAGGCGGCGTTCTCCATCGTGTTGCGGGACAGGCATTCGACCTCGACGGCGCGGGCGGGCACGCCGCGGCGGACGAGATCTTCGCGGATCGAGAGACAGTCGCCGTCGCCCGTCACGAGGATGCGGGGCGCGACGCCTTGCCGGAAGAGCGCGGCGGCCTTGGCCGCCCGGCGCGGCCCGTCGCCGCCCAACACGACGACGGCGTCGGACGGCGGCAGCGGGGTGCGTACCGCGAGCAGCGCATCGGCCGCGAGGACGAGCGCCGCCGCGCCCGCGAAGGCGAGGACGGGCGCGAGGAGAAGGACGAGCGCGGCGCGACGGAGACCATGCAGGCTCATATCGGCAGACCGTCCGCGCGACGACGCATCTCGGCCATCTTGGTCACGATCATCAGCTCGTAGGCCGCCAGCATGCGGCAATACATGAGCCCCTGACGGCCTTCGAGAATGCCGCCGCGCCAGAGATACATGTAGAGGAAGCGCAGGGTCGGACGGCAGGGAAGCCGGAAGGACAGCTCCTTGAGGACGCGCCGCCGCACCGCGGGATCGCGGCTCAGGAGATCGCGCCAGACGATCCCGCCGGCATCGAGGCTCTTCAGGGACTCGCGCGCCTCGTGGAGCGAATAGCGGTTGTGCTTCTCGAACCAGTGATCGAGCCCCTTGTTGAAGCTGTAATGGACGAAATGGCCTTCGAGCCGCCCCTCTTCGCCGTCGACCTCCCAATTGCAGTTGATGGCGCGCAGGAGGCCGACCTTGTCGGGCCGGACGAGCCGCATGATCCATGTGGGATAGAGGCTGCTGCGGCGGATCCAGCGGCCCATGAACATGTTCCTGTAGCGCGCCCGGAAGGCGACGCGCCGCTCGGCGGGGTCGCGCGCGATCGCGAGCATCTCGTCGCGCAGATCGGGCGGCGTGACCTCGTCGGCGTCGGGCAGATAAAGCCAAGGATGCTTGAAGGGGATCTCCTTCATGCCGAACATGCGCTGGTCGCGCTCGTCGTCATAAGCGCGGCGGACGACGCGCGCGCCGGCGCGCTCGGCGATCTCGACGGTGCGGTCGGTGCTGCCGGAGTCGAGCACCACGACGTCGTCGCACCAGGCGAGACTTTCGAGGCAGCGGGGGAGGTTCTCCTCCTCGTTCAGCGTCAGGATCAGGGTCGAGATGCTCATGCGTCGTCCTCATGCACCGCGCGGGAGATCGGCGCTTCCCGGCCGCCGGCGCATGCGGAGCGGCCGCGCGGGATTGCCGACGACGACGGTCCAGGGCGGAACGTCGCCGAAGACGGAGGCCCGCGCGCCGACGACCGCCCCCTCCCCCACCGCGACGCCCGGGCCGACGAAGACGTCGGCGGCGACCCAAGCCTCCGGGCCGATGGTGATGGGGGCGGTGACGAGCGGCATGTCGGGCAGGTCGGGATCATGCGTCGCGGTGCAGAGGAAACCGCGGCGGCTGACCACGGCGTTCGCGCCGAGCGTGATGCGGTCGACGCAGTAGCAGTCGACCTCCGGGCTCAGGCAGGCGTTCGGGCCCATTTCGAGGTTCCACGGGGCCCAGACGCGGACCGAGGGATGAACGATCGCGCCGGGCGCGATGCGCGCGCCGAAGAGCCGGAGCAGGAACCGCCGCCACCCGTGCATGACCTTGGGACTCGGCCGGAACAGGAGGGGATGGACGAGCCCCCACAGCGCGCGCATCGCCTTGTTGCGCAAGGGATGCGGGCTCGGCCGCGGACCGCGGTCGCGCGGCACGGCGTAGAGCGTGCGGGGAGCGCTCATACGGAGAACCTTTCCCGCGCGGTGCGCAGGAACGTCTTGAGCGGGGCGGGAACGCGCGTACGCCAGCCGTCGCGCAGGCCGGGCGGGAAATGCCAGCGCGAGAGAGGCAGCGGGTCGGGCGTCGCGACGCTGCGCGCGATGCGGATCGCCTTGGCATAGCCCGCGGCCATGACCCGCGGCCGGTGCCGCTCGCGGATGCAGGCGGCGGCGGCCATGGACAGCGGATCGAGCCGCCAGGGCTCGACGGCGAGTCGCCGCAGGATGCGCGCCGCTTCGGCGACGCGGCCCATCTCGAACAGGAAACCGTTGGCCCCCGGCGAGACGATGTCGTCGGTGACGCCCCTGATGCGCGAGACCACGGGGACGCAGCCCGCGGCCATGGCCTCCATCAGCGCCATCGGATGCCCTTCGTAGCGGGACGGCAGCAGCGCGACGTCCTGCTCGGCGAGCACGGCGCGGACGGCCTCGGGCGGCAGCATGCCCTTGAAATCGGCGGGCAGGCCCGTTTCGGCGATCTTCGCGCGCAGCGCGCCGCAATCCGGGCCGTCGCCGACGACGGTGAGCGCGAGCGGTGCACCGACGGCCGCGAGGATCGGAGGGATCAGCAGCACGCCCTTCGCGGCGTCCTCGACGCGGCCGAGAAACACGACCCGAAGCTCCTTCGTGCCGATCGGGCGGGGCCGGCGCAGCGCCGTGCCGACCCGGACCGCATTCGGCGTGGCGAAGGTGAGCGCGGGCTCGAAATCGTATTCGGCGATCAGATCCTCGCGGATGCGGCGCGAGACGCCGATCACGGCATGGACATGGTCGCGGATCGCGGCCGCGGCCTCATAGGTGCCGATCGTGATGTTGTGGACGACCATCACGCGGAGGATCCGGCTCGGCAGATAGCGGGCGAGATTGGTCTCGGTCCGGTCGGCCAGAACATTGATGAAGACACCGTCCGCGCCCGCGGCTTCCAGCGCCTCGATGAGGAGGCGGGCCTGTTCCGCATCGTCGCGCGCATCGTCGCCGACCGCGACGCCGGCGCGCACCGCCTCCGGCGCGGCGGGATCGGCGAGGGCCGCGCGGGCGGCCTCCCCGCGGCCGATCCAGAACAGCTCGACGCCTTCGGCGGCGAGCGCGGCGCGCAGTTCGACGAAGACCGACCAGGTTCCGCCGGGATGAGGGCGGCAGAAATAGGCCCATTTCATGGGAAGCGCTCCCGTGCGGTTTCGTTCGACTCCGCGATCGCGAGCTTCGGCGCACGACGCGGCGCGTCCGTGACGTCGAAGCGACGCTCCGACACGACGAAGGCCGTGTGAAGAAGGAGGACCGGAACGAGCCCGGCGAGCATCACCCCGTCGGGAACGCCCGCCGCCGCGCCCGCGAAGCCGACGCCGCCGAGCGCGAAGCACAGCGCGGTGATCAGAAGGGCGGCGCGTCCGGGCGACCCCGTCCGCCGCAGAACGAAATGATGGAGGTGGTTGCGGTCGGGCGAGAAGGGACTGCGCCCGTCCGCGATGCGGCGCAAAGCGAGGCTCACCGTGTCGATGGCGGGCACGGCGCAGATCCAGAGCAGCGCCGGGAAGCCTGCGGCGGGCGCTTCGCCCGAAGACAGGGCGACGATGAAGAAGGCGACAGCGCCGCCGAGCATGGTGCTGCCCGCATCGCCCATGAAGACGCTCGCCCGGCTCAGCCAAGGATGACGGAGATTGAAGACGAGGAAGCCCAGCACGGCGGCGAGCAGCAGCATGATCGGCTGAAGCTCGTGCCGGCCGTGCAGATCGGCGAGCGCCGCGAGCCAGAACAGCGCCGCTCCGACCGAGCCGCCCGCGAGACCGTCGACCCCGTCCATCATGTTGAAGGCGTTCACGATGCCGACGATGAAAACGAGCGTGAAGGGAACCGCGAGGAGCGCCGCATCGCCGAAACCGTCGGGCAGGACGGGGCGCACCGCATGACCCGCGCCGAAAATGAAGACGAGGGCGGCGAGGGACTGCAGGAGGAGCTTCACCTTGGGGCCGAGTTCCGCCCGATCGTCGACGATCCCCGTGGCGACGAGGACGGCCGATCCGCCGACGAAGGCGGCGAGCGGACCCTCGACGGCGTCGAGAAGAGCCGTGGCGACGACGAAGGCGCAGA
>CAYNUN010000217.1:0-4189 GCA_964400345.1 uncultured Methylobacteriaceae bacterium | reverse complement strand
GACGTCAAGCCGCGGCAGAAGATGGAGATCACCATCACCTCCGCCGACGGCAAGTCGAAGAAGGTGCCGGTCCATTGCCGCATCGATACGCTCGACGAGCTCGAATATGTGAGGAACGGCGGCATCCTGCACTACGTGCTGCGCCAGCTCGCCGCGTAACGCACGGCCTTCGGCCTCGAAACGACGAACGCCGGGCCCGGGCCCGGCGTTTTTCTTTTTCGCCCATGCCGCCGAGCGGCGCGGGCGTCCGCCTCGTCCGTCAGCCCAACAGCGGCGACCAGGCGGGGTCGGAGGCGAAGCTGCTCGTCGGCACCGGCATTTCCACCCGGCCCGTGATGTCGACCATGAACAGCCGCGCGCCGGAATTGCCGCCCGGATCGCGGAAGAACATCAGGTAACGGCCGTTCGGCGCCCAGGTCGGCCCTTCATTGTGGAAGCCTTCCGTCAGGATGCGCTCGCCCGAGCCGTCCGGCTTCATGATGCCGATCGAGAAGCTTCCGCCCGCCTGCTTGGTGAAGGCGATGTAGTCCCCGCGCGGCGACCAGACCGGCGTCGAATAGCGCCCCTGTCCGAAGGAGATGCGCTTCGCCGCGCCGCCGGAGGCCGCCATCACGTAGAGCTGCTGCGAGCCGCCCCGGTCGCTTTCGAACACGATCTGCGAGGCGTCGGGCGAATAGGAGGGCGAGGTGTCGATCGCGCCCGTGTCGGTCAGCCGCGTCGTGTTGCGCGAGCGCAGATCCATCACGAACAGGTTCGAGGACGCGCCCTGCGACAGGCTCATCACGATGCGCTGGCCGTCGGGCGAGAAGCGCGGCGAGAAGGTCATGCCGGGGAAATTGCCCACGACCTCGCGCTGGCCCGTCTCGATGTTCAAGAGGAACACCTTGGGATCGCCCGCCCCGAAGGACATATAGGCCACTTCCTGGCTGGACGGGGAGAAGCGCGGCGTCACCACGAGATCGTCGCCGCGGGTCAGATAGCGCATGTTCGCGCCGTCCTGATCCATGATCGCGAGGCGCTTCACCCGCTTGTCCTTCGGCCCCGTCTCGTCGACGAAGACGACGCGCGTGTCGAAGAAGCCCTTCTCGCCCGTGATCTTCGAATAGATCGCGTCGGAGATGATGTGCGCCACGCGACGCCAATTGTTGGGGTCGGTGAAATATTGCTGCCCGAGATCCTGCTTGCCGCCGAACACGTCCCACAGGCGGAATTCGGTGCGCAGTCGTCCCGAAGGGTCGCGCACGACCTTCCCCGTGACGAGCGCCTGCGCATTGATCACCTTCCACGCGTCGAAGCGCGGCGTCGCGTCGGGATTGACGCTCTTCTCGATGAAGGCGGCCTTGTCGATCGGCGCGAAGACGCCCGAACGCCGCAGATTGTTCGTGATGATCGCCGAGATCTGCTGCGCCATCGCCGGGTCGGACCCGGTGAAGTCCGAGATCGCGATCGGCATCGGCTGGAAATTGCCGCGGTCGAGCGTGATCGTCATCTGCGCGGCCGCCGGCGTCGCGAAGACCGCGGCACCCGCGAACAGGAGGAAGGAACGGCGGTCGATCGTCGAAAGGCTCATGTGTCGGTTCTCGGCGGGGCCACGGCCCTTGCTGAACAAGCTCATCCGAGCATCTCCCTGGGGTCGAAGATGATCGTCCAATCCTTCCAATCACCATGGAAGGGCAGGAACTGGGCGGGGATCTTGAAGGGCGCGCAACGGCGGACGGCGCGCACCGCGCTGTCGGCCATCGCGCGGAAGGCGGCGTCCGATCGGTCGTTCGACACCACGGGCACGCCCACGAGCGAGCCGTCCTGCTGCAGGCTCAGCTTGATCACGGGCTTCAGGTTCTCGCCGTCGCTCACGCCCGCGGGCGGGCTCCAGCATTGGGCGAGCTGATCCTTGATGATCGAGCCGAGCTGATCGCGCTGGCTCGGATTCATCTTCGCGCCCGACGCGGTCGGCGAGCCGAGCGAGGCCACGCGGTTCACTTCCGTGCCCGTCGCGCCCGACTGCTGCGGCCGTTCCTTCGATTCGAGCAGCTTCTTGATCTCGTTCGGGTTGAACGGCTTCGGGGTCGGCTCCGCCCGCGGGGCGGGCGCGGGCTTCGGCTCCGGCCGTTTCGTGTCTTCGATCAGGCGGGCGAGCTGGTCGGGCTGTTGCGGCCGCGGCGGCTCGGGGCGCGGGCGTTCCACGCGCGGCGGCTCGGGCGGCGGGGGCTCGGGCCGCGTCTCGGGCTTCTTTTCGGCGCGCTGCAGACCGTCCTCGGCGACGTCCTGGCGTCGCGGTTCGGGCTTGGGCGGTTCGGGCTTGGCGGGCTCCGGCTTCGGTTCCGGCTTCGGCGCTTCCGCACGCTGCGGCGGCGGCGTCGGCGCGGGCTGCGGCTCCGGCTTCTTCTCCGGCTCGGGCTGCGGCGGGCGGGCGACGGGGGCGGGCACGTCGCGCTTCGCGTCGGCCGTCTGCGGCTTCTGCTCCTCGCGCTCGGCGACGCGGTCGACCCGGGCCTTGGGCTCGGGCTTGACCTCCTGCGCCGTCTTCTCGCCCCGCGTGACCTGCGAGAGTTCGTTCGCGGAGACGATTTCGACCGGCACGGCTTCCGCCGCATCCTCGAATTTCGGCGTGGACGAGAACGCGACCAGCGTCCCGACGAGGAGCGCGGCGTGCACTCCTCCCGAGATCGGCAGTCCGGGTTTCGTCCAGTCGATCCTCACCGCGCGCCCGTCACTTCCTGGGGTTGGTCTCGGGTTCGTTGACGAGCGCGACCTTGCGGTATCCCGCGGCCGTGATCACGCCCATCAGTTCCGCCACGCGGCCATAGGCGATCGCCTTGTCCGCGCGCACATAGATCCGTTCGTCCGCGCCCGTCTTGGCGATGGCCCGCAGCTTCGGCACGAGTTCCTCCGCCGTGATGGGCGTGCCCATCAGGCTGATGCGGCCGTCCTTCTCCAGCGAGACCGTCAGCGGCTGCTTTTCGAGATTGAGCGGGGCCGCGCGCGTCTGCGGCAGGTCCAGCGGCACGCCCGTCGCGATCAGCGGGGCCGCGACCATGAAGATGATCAGCAGCACCAGCATGACGTCGATGAACGGCGTCATGTTGATGTCGGCGATGGGGCGATGCTTGCGTCCGCCGCGTCTGCGCCGTCCGCCCGCTCCGCCCGCCGTCCCTACGGCCATGCTCATGCCTTGCGCTCCTCAGGCCGCGATGCGTTCGTCGATCTGCCGCGACAGGATCGCGGAGAATTCGTCGGCGAAGCCTTCGAGGCGGGCCTGTTGCTTGGCGGCTTCCGCCTGCAGCTTGTTGTAGGCGATGACCGCGGGAATGGCCGCGAACAGGCCGATCGCCGTGGCGAAGAGCGCCTCCGCGATGCCCGGCGCGACGACCGCGAGCGAGGTGTTCTTCGAGGCCGCGATCGAGCGGAACGAGGTCATGATGCCCCACACCGTGCCGAACAGGCCCACGAAGGGCGAGGCGGAGCCGATCGTGGCGAGCACGAGCAGCTTGCCTTCGAGATGTTCCACTTCGCGCTGGATCGTCACGTCCAGCACCTTGTCGAGGCGCTGGGTGAGATTGGTGAAGGCGCGGCCCGAGGATTCGAAGGAGCGCTTCCATTCGCGCATCGCGGCGACGAAGACCGCGGCCATCGCGTTGGTCGGCCGGTCGGCCAGCGCGCGATAGAGTTCCTCGAGCGAGCGGCCCGACCAGAACACTTCCTCGAACTGGTCCATCGAGACCTTGTTGCGGCGATAGAGCAGCGTCTTGTCGACGATGATGGCCCAGGACCAGACCGAGGCCGCGAGCAGCCCGATCATCACGATCTTCACGACGATATGGGCATGCCAGAACATCGACCAGAACGTGATTTCGGTCGTCGTCGCCAGACCGGATGCGATCACTTCGGTGCCGTTCATTGCGCGCTGTCCTCTTTCCGCGGGCGATGCGTTCGTCCCGGAGCCGCGCGCTCCCCTTCACCCGGACGGACCCTTCTGTGCAGCGCAGCAAAAGGCCCGGAAATTCCGGCGAAACGAGGGCGCGACCGGGCGAATCGAACCGCCGCCGCATCCGAAGTTAAGGACCCGGCAAGCTTAACGGACGGTTAAAGAGGCGCAGCTTTCGGCGCGATGGGACGCGGGTTGGCGGCGATGATCGGAGCCTTGCCGGTCGTGGTTCGCTCCCTTCTCCCCTTGCGGGAGAAGAGCCTG
>CAYNUN010000216.1:0-4191 GCA_964400345.1 uncultured Methylobacteriaceae bacterium | reverse complement strand
GTCCCCTCCCGCCCCGTCATGCGTTATGACGGTCGGGGACGCGGACGGAGCGTGACGCGATGCGGTGGGACGACTTCAGGATCTCCTCGAATGTCGAGGACCGGCGCGGCATGGGCGGCTTTCCCGGCGGCGGCGGCGGGATGGGTGTCGGGGCCATGGTCGTGCTCGGCCTGCTCGGCTGGGCGCTCGGGATCGATCCGCGCCTGTTGATCGGCGGGGCGGAGGTCGTGCAGAGCTATCGGCAGCAGAGCGCGCCCGTCCAACAGGGCCGGATCGGCGCGCCGACCGACGATATCGGCGTCTTCGTCGCCAAAGTGCTCGGCGAGACGGAGGACGTCTGGACGGTCGTGCTGCCGCAACAGGCGGGCCGGGACTACGAGCGCCCGCGCCTCGTGCTCTTCTCCGGCGCGACGCAGTCGGCCTGCGGCTTCGCGCAGTCGGCGACGGGTCCGTTCTACTGCCCGCCCGACAAGCGGATCTATCTCGACACCTCCTTCTTCGACGAGATGCGGCGGCGTCTCGGGGGCGGCGGCGAATTCGCCTATGCCTATGTCATCGCGCACGAGGTCGGGCACCATATCCAGAACGTGCTGGGCATCCTGCCCCGCGTGCAGCAGGCGCAGCGCCGGGCGGCGACTCAGGCCGAAGCGAATGCGCTGTCCGTCCGCGTGGAACTGATGGCCGATTGTCTCGCGGGCGTCTGGGCGCAGAAGATGAACGAGCGCCGCGCCAACATCACCGAGCGGGACGTGCGGCAGGCGGTGGCCCCCGCCGCCGCCATCGGGGACGATCGTCTCCAAAGCGCGCGCGGGCGCATCGTGCCCGACAGCTTCACGCACGGCACGTCGGAACAGCGCGTGCGCTGGTTCATGACCGGGCTCAACGGCGGCGACGTCAGACAGTGCAACGCCTTCCGGGCGGAGCGGCTCTGAGGCCGCCTCAGCCGGGAGCGCCCGGCTGAAGCGAGAAGCCTTCCAGCCGTTCGGGCAGCAGCGCGAGCGCCGCCTCGTCGGCATTGGCGAAGGCGATGCGCAGATGGCCCTTCTGGCCCGGCCCGAAATAAGGACCGGGCAGTCCGAGCACGCCGCGTTCGGAGGCGAGTTTCTGAACCGCTTCGCCCGACATGCGCCCCGGGAACGGATGCGCGACATAGGCGAAATAGGCCCCGAGACTCTCGATGCGCCATTCCGGACGCTGCGCCATCGCGCGGCGGAAGGCTTCGCCCCGCGTCATGATCACGTCCCGGTTCGCCGCCCGCCACGCGCCCAGCGCCGGGATCGCCCAAGACAGGGCGGCCTGCGCCGGCCGCGGCGCGCAGATCTGGATGCAGTCGAGCAGTTTCGCGAATTCACGCATCGTCGCCTCGCCCGCAACGACGGCGCCCGTACGATGGCCGGGAATGCAATAGCTCTTCGAGAAGGAATAGAGGCTCACCACCGTCTCGCCCCAGTCCGGATCGTCGAACAGGCGATGCGGCGGCAGCCCGGAGTCGGGCAGGAAGTCGCGATAGGTCTCGTCGACCACGAGGCACAGTCCCCTGCGCCGGCAGAGTGCGGCCAAGGCCTCGACGCGCTCGGGCGGGCAGACCGCGCCCGTCGGATTGTTCGGCGTCACCAGCACCAGCGCCCGCACGCGGTCGTCGATCAGGCGTTCCGCCGTCTCGGGATCGGGCAAGAGACCCGCTTCCGGCGGGCAGGGCAGCGGCCGCGCCTCGATGCCGAGCATCTGCAGCGTCATCGCATGGTTGAAGTACCACGGCGCGGGCAGCAGCACCGCGTCTCCGGCCTTCGCCAGCCCCATCATCACGGTCACGAAGGCCTGATTGCAGCCCGCCGTGATCGCGACTTCGGAGGGCTTCACGGTCGCGCCGTAAAGCGCGGACACATGGGCGGCATAGGCCTCCCGCAACTCCGGATCGCCCATGATCGGTCCGTAGGAGGCTGCGGCGGTCGAACCCGCGGCGCGCGCCAGCCGCTCCAGCATCTCCGGATGCGCCGGATAGCCCGGCACCGCCTGCGACAGGTCGATCGCCGGGCCGCGCCCGCCCCGATAATTCCGCAGCCAGGTCTGAGCCTCGGGGATCGGCGGCGATCCCGTGTCGCGGACGAGCGGATTGACGGCGACCATCGGGTTTCTCCTTGCAGCCTCCGAGCTATAGCGCGCCCGACGGACCCATGCGAGAGCGCAGGGGCGGGCCGGCGCGTCCGGCGCTTTGCGCGGCGCTCCGCCTCCCCTATGTTCCGCGGGCCGGTCGCGAGCCGGCGCGGACCAAGGACAACGAAAAGCATGCGTCCCCTTCTGTTTTCGCCCCTGTCGATCGGCCCCGTCGAAGTGCCGAACCGCATCGCGGTCGCCCCGATGTGCCAGTATTCGGCCCATGACGGCTGCGCCGAGGATTGGCATCTGCAGCATTGGATGAATCTGGCGATGTCCGGCTGCGGTCTGATCACGATCGAGGCGACGGGCGTCGAACGCCGCGCACGCATCACGCACGGCTGCATCGGCCTTTACGACGACGCCACCGAGCGCGCGATGAAGCGCGGACTCGACGCCGCCCGCGCCGTCGCGCTGCCGGGCACGAAATTCGCGATCCAGCTCGCCCATGCGGGCCGCAAGGCCTCGTCCAAGCGTCCTTGGGAAGGCGGGACCGCCCTCGGGCAGGACGAGGATCCCTGGCCGACCGTCTCGGCCTCCGCGATCCCCTTCAACGACGGCTGGCACACGCCCGAAGCCCTCGACGAAGCGGGCATCGCGCGGATCATCGACGCCTTCGCGGCGTCCGCGAAACGGGCCGAGCGCCTCGGGATCGAGGTCATCGAGCTGCACATGACGCACGGCTATCTCGTGCATCAGTTCCTCTCTCCGATCTCCAACAAGCGCAGCGACCGCTGGGGCGGCTCCTATGAGAACCGCGCCCGCTTCGGCCTCGCGATCGCGGAAGCCGTGAAGGCCGCCGTCGGCAAGGGCATGGCGGTCGGCGCGCGCATCACGGGTTCGGATTGGCTCGAGGACGGCCTCACCGTCGACGATGCCGTGCGCTACGCCCGCGACCTCGAAGCCCTCGGCCTCGATTTCGTCTGCGTCAGCTCCGGCGGTCTCGACCCCAAGGCCCGCATCAAGGTCGGCCCGGGGTATCAGGTGCCCATGGCCTCCGCCGTCAAGAAGGGTACGGGCCTCGTCACCCGCGCCGTGGGCATGATCGTCACGCCGAAACAGGCGGAGGAGATCCTGCAGGCGGGCGACGCCGACCAGATCGCGCTCGGTCGCGCCATCCTCGACAATCCGCGCTGGGGCTGGCACGCCGCCGACGAACTCGGCCTCGACTACCCCCGCCCGCCGCAATACGACCGCGCCCGCCCGAAAGTGTGGCCCGGCGCGGCGCTCGCGCGCGAAGCGTAAGGAGCACTCGGCGCGGGTCTCCGGGCCCGCGCTGCCGGCCGCTCTTTCCCTTCCCCCCTTGCGGGAGAAGGTGGACGGCCGAAGGCCGGCCGGATGAGGGGTCTCGCGATCCCTCCGCGTCCGGCCCGCACCCTTCCCGGTCGCGTCGAGCGACCCTCATCCGCCCTTCGGTCCACTTCGGATCAAGTCCGGGGCAGGCTCTTCTCCCGCAAGCGGAGAAGGGCGCTCATTTCGGAGATCGCAGCATCCATGGCCGACGTCGACGCCATCGTGATCGGAGCAGGAGTGATCGGCATCGCCGTCGCCCGCGCGCTCGCCCAAGGCGGGCGATCGGTGATCGTGCTGGAACGGGCCGAGGGCATCGGAACCGAAACCTCCTCGCGCAACAGCGAGGTGATCCATGCCGGGCTCTATTATCCCGCGGGGAGCCTCAAGGCGAAGCTCTGCGTGGAAGGCCGCAAGGCGCTCTACGCCTTCTGCGACTCCCACGGCGTGCCCTATCGCCGTTGCGGCAAGCTGATCGTCGCGACCGACGCGGCGGAACTCGCCGCCGTCGAAGGCATCAAGCGGAAGGGCGAGGTCAACGGCTGCGACGATCTCGCGATGGTGTCCGCCGCCGAGGCCATGGCCATGGAGCCCGCGCTGTTCTGCGTGGGCGCGCTGTGGTCGCCGTCGTCGGGCATTCTCGACAGCCATGCCTATATGCTCGCCCTGCAGGGCGACGCGGAGGCGGCGGGCGCGGCCTTCGCCTTCCACACGCCGTTTCTGGGCGCCGACGTCTCCGGCAACGTG
>CAYNUN010000215.1:0-4221 GCA_964400345.1 uncultured Methylobacteriaceae bacterium | reverse complement strand
GCGCAAAAGTTGCTGAAACTTCGCGGACTCAACCACACCGCGGGTTAAGGCTCCGTGAGTCCCCGCGCCGCGGACGGCTCCCATGCCGTCGATGCGGTTGTCTCCGGGCGCGCGACGGCTAAGGTGCGGCCGTTCGATCAGCCCCGTCCGGAGCCGCCCCGCCTTGCACGGTCCGCCCCCCGCCCGGTCCGACACGTACCGCGCCGTCATGCGGGGCGCTCGCGACGCATTGTCGCTTCCCGCGCCGATGGTGGCGGCGGGACTGCTGAGCATCGGCCCCTTGGCGCATGCGGTGGGCTATCCTTTCGCGGCGGCGGTGGCGTCGACCCTCTTCGTCTGGGCGGGGCCGGCGCAGGTGCTCTTCTTCGGCGGCATCGCGGCGGGATTGTCGCCGCTCGGCATCGCGCTGGCGGTGGGGCTTTCGTCGGTGCGGTTCCTGCCGATGGTGATCTCGATGCTGCCGCTCCTGCGGCGGCCGGGGCAAAGCTTGCCGGAACTGCTCTGGCTCTCGCATTTCACGACGGTGACCACCTGGTCGGAGGGGCTGCGTCGTCTGCCCGCCTTGGAGCCGCAGGATCGGGTTCCCTATTACCTCGGCTTCGGCCATGCCTGCGTTCTGCTGTCGGCCTTCGCGACCGGGGTCGGCTATGTGATGACCGGCCACTCGCCTCCGCCGGTGGCGGCGGCGCTCCTGTTCCTCTCGCCGCTCTTCTTCACGGTCTCGATCGCGGCCGGCGCGCGGGGGCTCGCGGATGCGGCGGCGATCTCGCTGGGATTTCTGCTCCAGCCGATCGCGCAGCGCCTGATCGGGCCGGAGCTGGACCTTCTGTTCGTCGGGCTTTTCGGAGGCACCGCGGCCTTCCTGCTCGATCGGGCGATGCGGCGGGGGGCGGCATGATCCCGCCCGGCTTCGAGCCTTATCTGATCCTTCTGCTGGCGGCGGTGCTGCCGACGGCGTTCTGGCGGGCGGCGGGCGTCCTGGTCGGCCGGCGCATTTCGGAGAGTTCGGCCGTCTTCGAATGGGTGCGCTTCGTCGCGACCGCGCTGCTGGCCGGCGTCGTCGCCAAGCTGCTGTTCGACCCGACGGGGGCGCTCGCGCTCGTGCCGTGGTACGGCCGTTTCGGCGGCGTCGCGGCGGCGGTGGCGGGCTTCTTCCTCGGCGGGCGTCGTCAGCTCGTCGGCATCTTCGCGGGCGAGGCGGTGCTGCTGCTGTCTTATTTCGTCCGCTGACGGAACCGGTCGAAGACGGTCATCGCGCCGCCCGCGGCGAGACCCCAAAAGGCTCCGCCGATCCCGAACAGGGTCAGACCCGACGCCGTCACCACGAAGGTGACGACGGCCGCTTCGCGGCCGTCGGGGGCGGCCGTGGCCCCGTGCAGCGCCGCGCCGAGCGCGCCGAGAAGAGCGAGCCCCGCCACCGCCTCGATGAGGATCGGCTCGGATGAGGCGACGAAGGCGGCCGCGCCGCCCGCGACGAGGCCGAGCACCACATAAGCGAGACCCGCGACGATCGCGGACCAGCGGCGGCGGACGGGATCGGGATGGGCATCGGGCGAGGCGCAGAGCGCCGCGGTGATGGCGGCGAGGTTGACCGCATGGCCGCCGAAGGGCGCGGCGAGGATGCTGAACAGCCCGGTGCCGCGCAGCAGCGCGTTGAAGTCGGGCTTGTAATCGTGAGCGTTCAGAACGGCGTAGCCGGGAATGTTCTGAGACGCCATGGTGACGATGAACAGCGGCAGCGCGATGCCGACGACGCCCGCAAGGGAGAAGGTCGGCGCGACGAAGACGGGGGCGGGGAGGAGGCTTGCGGCGGTGAGGCCCGCTCCGCCGGACGAGGCGGCGAGGATCGCGACGGTGGCGAGCGCGGCGGCGGGAACCGCGAAGAGCTTGTTGAAACGCCCCGTGATCCACCACACCGCGATGACGGCGACGGCCGCGGCGGGGGTCTGGACGATCGCCTTGACCGGGGCGAGGCAGAGCCCGAGCAGCACCCCCGCCAGCATGGCGTTGGCGAGCGGGGCGGGGATGGCGGCGACCGCGCGGCCGAGGGGCTTCCACAAGCCCGCGAGGATGATCAGCGCGCCGGAAACGATGAAGGCCCCGACCGCCGCCGCGAAGCCGCCTTCGACGGGTGCGGTGCTCGCCAGCAGCGCCGCGCCGGGCGTCGACCATGCGATCGAGATCGGCATGCGGTGCTTCAGGCTCAGGACGACGGCGCAGAGGCCCATGGCGATCGACGCCGCCATGAGGCCCGACGCGGCCTCCGCGGGCGAAGCGCCGACGCCCGTCAGACCTTTCAACACGACGGCGAAGGAACTCGCGAAACCGACGAAGGCGGCGACGAGGCCCGCGCCTGCCGCGTGCCAGGAGAAATCCGCGCTCCGACCCGGTTGCGCCTCCGCGCTCATGTCAGAAGGCCGCCCGGATCTTGGCGGCGTGCTGCTCCAGCAGTTCGGGCTTTTCCATCGCGCCGGTATGGGGCCTGAGCACGACGCCCTCCCAACGGGGGAGGATGTGGAAATGGATGTGGAAGACGATCTGGCCGCCCGCGCTTTCCGAGAATTGCTGGAGGGTGATGCCTTCCGCGCCCATGCCGGCCTTCACCGCCTTGGCGACCTTCTGCACGACGGGCATCAACGCGGCGAGATCGCCGGGGGCGATGTCGAGGATGTTGCGGGCGGGCGATTTCGGGATGACGAGCACATGGCCGTCCGCGCGCGGCATGATGTCCATGAAGGCGAGGGCGACGTCGTCCTCGTAGACCTTGGTGCAGGGAAGCTCGCCCCTGAGGATCTTGGCGAAGACGTTGTTCCGATCGTAGCTCGACATCATTCCCTCCCGCATGGCCGCGTTGCGAGGCGTAGCGGATTCCCGCGCGGGGCGGAATGGGTGCGGCCTCGATGCCGTGGCGGGCGGGAGCTTCAGGGCGCGGAAACGTTCACTCCGCGCCGGGCTTGTCCGGCTTTGCCGGGGCGGCCGTTTCCGCCGGTGCGGTGCGCTTCGGCTTCTGGCGCTTCTTCGTCTGCGGTTCGCGCGGGCCCTCGACGAGACGGACGATCATTCCGCGCAGGGTGCGCACGTCCTGCTCGCTCATCGCCATGCGGTGGAAGATGTTGCGCAGGTTCCGGCTCATCACGGGCCGCTTGTGCGCCGGGCGGAAGAAGCCGCGCTCTTCCAGAGCATTTTCCAGATGGTCGAAGAAGGACGTGACCATCTCGCGCGGCGCGGGGCCCCATTTCTCCTTGCGGACGAAGGGCAGGGGAGCATCGGCCGCGGCCTGCCAGGCATAGCCCGCGATGAGCACGGCCTGGGCGAGATTGAGCGACGCATAGGCCGGGTTCACGGGATAGGTGAGGATCTCGTCGGCGAGGGAAATGTCGTCGTTTTCGAGGCCGGTCCGTTCGCGGCCGAACAGGATGCCGACCTTTTCGCCCGCCGCGATCCGCGCCCGCATGGCGGGGCCCGCCTCCTGCGGCCCGACCACGACCTTGCCCTGTCCGCGCTCGCGCGCCGTCGTCGCATAGACGAAGTTCAGATCGGCCATGGCCTCGCGCAGCGACGTGTAGACCGTCGCCGCATCGAGCAGATATTCGGCCCCGGCGGCGGCCGCGCGGGTCTTCTGATGAAGCCAGTTTCCGCGCGGGCTGACGAGGCGCATTTCCGACAGGCCGAAATTCGCCATGGCCCGCGCCGCCATGCCGATGTTTTCGCCGAGTTGCGGCTCGACGAGGATGACGACGGGGCCGCCCGACAAAGCGGGGCGCGTATGGTCCGTTCCGGCTCCGGGCATGGTCTCTCGCAACGTCGGGGACAGGGAGGCCGGATGGCTCTAGAGGCGCGGCGGCCGCGGCGCAAGCGGCATCCGCAGAGATCCTCGGGGGATAGTTCTCGCGGGTTTCGAGCGGTGATTCGTTTCGCTTTCAACGGTTACGCGTTCGCGCTATCGTGAAGAGGTCGAGCGGCGTTTTCGCCGTTCCTCGTACAACCCTACGGGACATGCCCGGGTCCGCCGCATCTCCCGGGTCCGTGGGGTCAGGCCGGCGCGGGCGTCTTCGGAGTGGCCTCCTCCGTTCGCCCCGCCGGCCGCCACGTTTTTGAGGGATGGTGTGCGGTGGCGGGCAAGTCAGTAGGCAGTAGGCAGTGGGCAGTGGGCAGTAGGCAGTAGGCTGCTGCGGCCGTGTCGCCTTCTCCCGTGTCCTCCGTGTTTCCCCTGCGCCGTCA
>CAYNUN010000214.1:0-4237 GCA_964400345.1 uncultured Methylobacteriaceae bacterium | reverse complement strand
GTTCGATTCCGCCTGGCTCCACCAATCTTCCCCGACCGTTTCCGCTCCCTGGCCTGCGCGCTCTCCTTCGAGGTGCGTAGTCCGCGTTTCCGCCCGCGCTTCGGCTCGCCCGAAAGGACGATCCCTCCGCACCTCAACCTGAAGCGCGTTCGAACGTTTCCCCTTCGTGTCGAAGACAGGGGGAGGGCCGTCATGCAGCGCATTCTCGCACGGGTCGGATTCGCGATCGCCGTGGCGGCGGGAGGGGCGGCGGCCTTCTCCTCCGCCGCATCCGCGCAATCGGGCGATCTCGGCCGTTACGAATACGAGACCTATTGCGCCGTCTGTCACGGCGTCGAAGGCAAGGGCGGCGGCCCCTTCACCATGCTGCTCAACAAGGCGGTTCCGAACCTCACCGTCCTCTCGAAGAACAATTCCGGCGTATTTCCCTTCGCGCGGGTCCGGAACGTGATCGTGGGCGACGCGCCCGTTCCCGGCCACGGGCCGCGCGAGATGCCGATCTGGGGCGACGTCTATGACGACCGCGCCCGTTCTCAATTCGGGCGCAATCCGGATCCGGGCGACGTTCAGGCCTATGTGAGGGTCCGGGTGCTGGCGCTCACCGAATATGTCGCGCGCCTGCAGGAATGAGCGCTCAGTCGCCGGTGGAGGCGCCCGCGGCGTAGCCTTCGGCACGCACGCGCACCATCTGCTCGGGCAGCAATTCGACGATTTCGAGTTTCGTGCCCGTGAAGGCTTCCACCGCGGTCGCGACTTCGCCGAACATGCGCAGCGGAATGACCGCCTTGATCGGCCGTCGCCAATCCTCGGGATCGGCGACGCCCATGAAGGTCTCGAGAAGTTCTTCTTCTCCGTAATGATCAGTGAGACTCTTCGGCGTCATCTCGGCGCTCCGCACCTGTCGACCATTAGGCGATTTCCGTTCCTCGCGGCAAGAGAGGATCTTCCCGAAGGGAGCTCGTCCGCGGCCGCTACAGCGGCGAGACGATGAAGACGGTGATGATCCAGGCCGTGGCGATGCTCGGTCCGAAGGGGATGCGGTAGCCCTTGTCGGAGGGCCGGGCGGGCAGCAGCCCGAGCTTCGCCGCGATCACGTAGAGCAGCGTGCTCGCGGCCATCGCGACGGTGAAGACCGCCGAGGCCTGTGCGCCCAGCCACAGGAACGCGACCCCGAGCAGCTTGACGTCGCCCCCGCCCATCAGGCGGAACCGGTACATCAGCAGCAGAAGCCCGAACATGACCGCGCCGAACAGGACATGGCCCAGAAACGCCGCCCCGTTCCATCGCAGAAGCGACCAGAGCGCGAACAGACCGAGCAGGATCAGCACCGAACGGTTGGAGATGCGGAATCGACGCAGGTCTTCGACGACGACGTGAAGCAGCGTGAGCACCTTCCCCGCAAGGACCAGGAAGGCGAGAATCTGAACGAAACCGTCGATCAATGCATGCACCGCGCTTTAAACGCGCCGAACATACGCGCGATCACGCCGCGCGCCCATCCTCTTTTCGGACGTTCCGCCGGCGGCGCGCATCGAACAGCCGCCAGCCGAGCACCGCGACCACGGCCGCGAGATGGATCGTCGGCCACACGAAGTCCCGCCGCGCCAGCCACCAGTGATGCACCACGCCGAGCACCGCGACCGCATAGGCCGCCCGGTGGAGCCGCGTCCAGGCGGGCCCGCCGAGCCGTCGGATCCAACCCTTGGTCGAGGTGATCGCCAAAGGCGTCATCAGCAGAAAGGCGAGGAAGCCCACCGTGATGAAGGGCCGCTTCACGATGTCCCGGAGGATCTCCTCCGCGATGAAGAACCGGTCGAAGCCGACATAGGAGAAGAGGTGCAGCACCGCATAGAAGAAGGCGAAGAGCCCGAGCATGCGGCGGAACCTGATCAGCCCGTTGATGCGGGTGATCCGCCGCAGCGGCGTGATCGCGAGGGAGAAGATCATGAATTGCAGCGTCCGCTCGCCCGTCGTCCGCACGATCGTCTCGGCGGGATTGGCGCCGAGGAGCAGCGGATCGAAGACGAGCGCGCCCGCCATCCACGCGACCGGGAACAGCCCCAGCGCGACGATCACGGCCTTGAGCGCGCCCGTCACGCCCCGGCGGGCGAGCAGGGCGTCCGCCCGCATCCCGAAGGACGGTGCGCCCGTCGCCGCAGCCTGACGCATCAGAAATTCGCCTTGAGATCCAAGCCCGCATAAAGCGGCGCGACCTGTTCGGCATAACCGTTGAAGAGTTCCGTCTCGCGCGAGGCGAAGATGGAGGGCAGGAGCCGCTCCCGCCGCTGGCTCCAGCGCGGATGGTCGACATTCGGGTTCACATTGGAGAAGAAGCCGTATTCATGCGCCGCCGCCCGCGTCCAGGAGCTCGTCGGCCGTTCCTCGACGAATTCGATCCGCACGAGCGATTTCGCGCTCTTGAACCCGTATTTCCACGGCACGACGATCCGCACCGGCGCCCCGTTCTGGTTGGGCAGCGTGTCGCCGTACATGCCCAGCGTCAGCAGCGTCAGCGGATGCATCGCCTCGTCGATCCGCAGCCCTTCCTGATAGGGCCAATCGATGACCGACGAGCGCAGGCCGGGCATCTCGTCCCGTCTCGTCGCAGTGGTGAAGCGCACGTATTTCGCCCGGCTCGTCGGCTCGACCGCGGCGGCCAACCGGTTGAATTCGAAGCCGACCCAGGGAATCACCATCGACCAGGCTTCCACGCAGCGGAACCGGTAGATGCGCTCCTCGAGCGCGAATTTCAAAAGCTCCTCGATGCCGAAGACGCGCGGCTTGGCGACCTCGCCCGTCACTTCGACCGTCCAGGGCCGCACCTTCATCGCCGGCGCGTAGCGCGCGGGATCGGCCTTGTCGGTCCCGAATTCGTAGAAATTGTTGTAGCTCGTCGCGAGCTTCCGGTCGGTCGCCGCGTCCTTCGGCGCGAAGCCGGGATTGCGCGGCGCGTTCAGGGGTTCGATCACGGGCGCCGCCTCCGCCGCGCCGGGCAGTGCGGCCCCGGCGATCGCCCCGGCCATGCCGGCCATCAGGGTGCGGCGGTCGAGCCAGACGGCGCGCGGCGTGATCTCGGACGGCGGAACGGACGGAACACGAGTGACGGGCATGGGCGAGCCTCCGGCGCGACGGGCTTACCTATGTAGGGTCGCATGCGGTCGGGGCACAGTGAAGGCGCGGGACGAGGCCGCGGCCTCATTTCAGCGCGTCGACGATCATCCGGGCATTATGACGCATCATGTCGATGTAGGTCGTCACCGGTCCGCCCAAGGCGTCGCCGTAAAGCGTTCCGCCGATCTTCGCGCCCGTCTCCTGCGCGATGCGCTCCACCATGCGCGGATCGGTCATGTTTTCGAGAAACACCGCTCCCACCTTCTGCCGCCGGATCTGCGTGATGAGGGCGGCGACGTCCTTGGCGCTCGCCTGCGCTTCGGTGCTCACGCCCTGCGGCGCGAGGAAGGTGATGCCGTAGGCCTCGCCGAAACGGCCGAAGGCCTCATGCGCGGTCACGACGCGGCGGCGTTCGGCGGGGATCGGAGCGAGCATCGCGCGGATTTCCGCATCGAGCGCGTCGAGCCGCGCGAGATAGGCTTCCGCCCGGCGCGCATAGAATTCGCGTCCCTCCGGATCGGCCTTGGCGAGTCCGTCCCGGATCGCAGCCACATAGGTCTTCACGTCGAGGGGATTCTGCCAGGCATGGGAATCCCTGCGGCCCGACGCCAAAGTCGGCTTCACGCCCTGCGCGGCCACCACGCGTTCGCCCGAGAATTTCGCCGTGGTCAACAGGCGCTCGGTCCAACGGTCGAAGCCGAGGCCGTTGACCACCACCACCCGAGCGCGCGCGACCGTCGCCACATCGGAGGGCTTCGGCTCGAACACATGCGCATCGCCGTTCTCCGGCACCAGCGAAACGACGCGCACCCTGTCGCCCCCGACCTGCCGGACGAGATCCGCCAGAATCGTGAAGCTCGCCGTCACGTCGATCGGCGCGCCCTGCGCGGCCGCTCCGGGCACGATCAACGTCGAGGCGAGAAGGGACAGAAAGGCGCGACGATGCATGGCGGGAACTCCGAAGGTCTCGCTTATAGTTATGTTATAATATTACACTTTTCAAGCCCGAAGAGCGGAAGGGGGCGCCTGCTCGGGAGGAGGCGGCAGGTCGTGGGAGACAGCCGGTAGCCCGTAGGCGGTAGGCGGTAGGCAGTAGGCAGTAGGCAGTAGGCAGTAGGCAGTAGGC
>CAYNUN010000213.1:0-4246 GCA_964400345.1 uncultured Methylobacteriaceae bacterium | reverse complement strand
CCACACCTTCTTCGAGATGCTCGGCAATTTCTCCTTCGGCGACTATTTCAAGGATCGCGCGATCGAACTCGCCTGGAACCTCGTCACCCGCGAATACGGGCTGCCCAAGGACAAGCTCTGCGTCACCGTCTATTCGGAGGACGACGAGGCGCATGCGCTGTGGAAGAAGATCGCGGGCCTGCCGGAATCCAAGATCATCCGCATCGCCACGTCCGACAATTTCTGGGCGATGGGCGACACCGGCCCCTGCGGCCCGTGTTCCGAAATCTTCTATGACCACGGCGACCACATTGCGGGCGGCCCTCCCGGCTCTCCCGAACAGGACGGCGACCGCTTCATCGAGATCTGGAACCTCGTCTTCATGCAGTTCGAGCAGATGGCCTCGGGCGAGCGGATTCCGCTCCCGAAGCCTTCGATCGACACCGGCATGGGCCTCGAGCGCATCTCGGCCGTGCTGCAGGGCACGCATGACAACTACCGTACCGATCTGATGCGCGGTCTGATCCGCGCCGTGGCCGACGCCACGGGCGTGGATCCCGACGGACGCGCGAGCCATCGCGTCATCGCCGATCACCTGCGGGCCTCGTCCTTCCTCGTCGCCGACGGGGTTCTCCCGTCGAATGAAGGCCGCGGCTATGTGCTGCGCCGCATCATGCGCCGCGCCATGCGGCACGCGCAGCTTCTCGGCGCGCGCGAACCCGTGATGTACAAGCTCGTCCCTGCGCTGGCGCGCGAGATGGGGCAGGCCTATCCGGAACTGATCCGCGCGCAGCCGCTGATCGAAGAGACGCTGCGGCTCGAGGAGACCCGTTTCCGCAAGACGTTGGAGCGCGGTCTTTCGATTCTGGACGAAGAAACCAAGGCTTTGGCGTCGGGCGACAAGCTGTCCGGCGAGACCGCCTTTACGCTGTACGACACGTTCGGCTTCCCGCTCGATCTGACGCAGGACGCGCTGCGCGCGCGCGGGATCGGCGTCGACACGGATGCCTTCAACGCCGCCATGGAGCGCCAGCGCGAGAAGGCGCGGGCGAACTGGTCCGGTTCCGGCGAAGCCGCGACCGAGACCGTCTGGTACGCGCTGCGCGAGAAGGTCGGGGCGAGCGAGTTCCTCGGCTACGACACCGAGCGCGCCGAAGGCGTGGTCGCGGCGCTGGTCAAGGGCGGCGCCGAGGTGCAGAGCCTCACGGCCGGGCAGGAGGGTCTTCTCGTCCTCAACCAGACGCCGTTCTACGGCGAGTCGGGAGGTCAGGTCGGCGACACGGGCGTAATGACCGCGCCGGGCATCCGCGTGCTGGTCCGCAATACGCAGAAGAAGCTCGGCGATCTCTTCGTGCATGACGTGCTCGTCGAGGCGGGCGAATTGAAGCCCGGTCTTCCGCTGGAACTCGAAGTCGACCAGGGCCGGCGCACCACGATCCGCGCCAACCATTCCGCGACGCATCTTCTGCATGAGGCGCTGCGCTTCGTGCTCGGAGATCACGTCGCGCAGAAGGGGTCGATGGTGTCGGCCGACAGGCTGCGCTTCGACTTCTCGCATCCGAAGCCGATCGGTGAGGACGAACTCGAGCGGGTCGAGGCGATCGCCAATCGCGTCGTGCTGCAGAACGATCCGGTCATCACGCGGCTGATGGCCGTCGACGATGCGATCGAGTCGGGGGCGCGCGCGCTGTTCGGCGAGAAATACGGCGAAGAGGTCCGCGTCGTCTCGATGGGTCGGGCCGACGAAGGGTCGAACAAGGCCTTTTCCGTCGAATTGTGCGGCGGAACGCATGTGCGGCGCACGGGCGACATCGGTCTCGTCACGATCGTATCGGAGAGCGCGGTCGCGGCGGGCGTGCGGCGTCTGGAGGCCATGACGGGCGAGGCCGCGCGCCGGCTTCGGGCGGAAGAGGCGAAGCGGCTACGCGATCTGTCCTCACTGCTCAAGGTTCCGGCTTCAGAGGCCGCTGAACGGCTTTCGGCGCTTCTCGACGAACGCCGCAAGCTCGAGCGCGAACTCACGGAGACGCGCAAGAAACTCGCGATGGGCGGCGGAGGTTCCGCGGCGGGTTCGGCGGAGCCCGTCGGCGTCAGGGACGTCGCGGGCACGAAGCTGATGGCGCGGGCCGTCACGGGCATCGACATGCGCGACCTCAAAAGCCTTGCCGACGAGGGCAAGAAGCAGGTCGGCTCGGGAGTCGTCGCCATCGTCGGCATCGCGGAAGACGGAAAGGCGGGCATCGTCGTCGGCGTCACGCCCGACCTCACGGCCCGATTCAACGCCGTCGATCTCGTCCGTCTCGGGTCCGAGCGCCTCGGCGGGAAGGGCGGCGGCGGCCGTCCCGACATGGCTCAGGCCGGCGGTCCGGACGGCGCAAAGGCCGAGGAAGCGCTCGCGGCGATCGCCGACGCCATGGCCGGCTGAAGCACCGTCGTCATCGATTTCATGCGGCCGGGCGGGGTGCCCGGCCGTTCGCATTCGGGTGCCGCTCGCTTACGGACGTGACCGTTTCGCGTCGGCGCGGCATCGGTCCGAGCAGTAGCGGACTTCGTCCCAGACCTTTTCCCACTTTTTTCGCCACGCGAAGGGGCGGCCGCATGCGGCGCAATCCTTGGCGGGAAGATCGCTCTTCTTGCGCATTTTCGGCATGGTCGGGCGGCTCCTTCGCCGGGGTCTACGTCGATCGCGATGCGTCGGACCTCATCGGCGGGTCGGGTGCGGCTTCGGGCCTCGTGGTTGAAGCCGAGCGCCGGCGCGATATCTCCCTCGCGCCGCGTCCGCGGCGTTCGAACTCGAGGAGGCCGCCTTGCAGTCCATCACGCTCGTCTTCGGAGGCTCCGGCGGCATCGGTTCCGCGACCGCGCGCGCGCTCCGGGCGGAAGGCCGCGCGGTCCATCTTGCGGCGCGCGACGGCGCGCGGCTCGAGGCGCTCGCCCGCGAGATCGGGGCGAGCTTCACCGTCGCCGATGTCGGCGAGGGCGACGATATCCGCCGCGCGGTCGAAGAGGCGTCGGCCGCAGGCGGCGGCGCGCTCGCGGGGCTTTGTTACGCGGTCGGTACCATCAATCTGAAGCCCGTTTCGCGCTTGTCGGACGCCGATTTCGAAAGGGATTTCCGCATCAACGCGCTCGGCGCGGCCAAGGCCGTGCAGGTCGCGCTGCCCGCGCTGAAGGCTCATCAGGGCACGGCTTCCGTGCTCTTCTTCTCCACGGTGGCCGTCGCGCAGGGCTTCACCGCCCATGCCTCGGTCGCGATGGCGAAGGGTGCGGTCGAAGGCCTGACGGCGGCGCTCGCCGCCGAACTCGCGCCGAAGATCCGGGTGAACTGCATCGCCCCGTCCCTCACGCGCACGCCGCTCGCCGCGGCGCTGACGGGCAATCCCGCGATGGCGGACGCGATCGCGCAGCTGCATCCCCTGCAGCGCCTCGGCGAACCCGAGGACGTCGCACCGCTCGCCGGGCTGCTGCTGTCGGAACGCGCGGGCTGGATCACGGGACAGGTGATCGGCGTCGACGGAGGGCGTTCGACGCTCCGGACGAAGGGCTGAGCCTTGCGCCGTCTCCGCTTCATTCTCGGCGATCAACTCACCCGCGGTGTCTCCTCGCTGCAGGGATTGGATCCGGCGCGCGACATCGTCTTCATGGCGGAGGTCGCGGGGGAGACGGAATACGTCCCCCATCATCCGCAGAAGATCGCCTTCGTCCTGTCCGCCATGCGGCATTTCTCCGCGGAACTCGCCGCCGAAGGCATCCGCGTCGACCATGTGCGGCTCGACGACCCCGCGAATACGGGAAGCTTCGCGGGCGAATTGCTGCGTGCCTGCGAGCGGCATGCGCCCGACTCCGTCGTCGTCACGGAACCCGGAGAATGGCGGGTTCTCGAAATTCTGCAGGATCTGCGCGAGACGTTGCCCATTCCGCTCGTGATCCTGGACGACGACCGCTTCATCTGCTCGCGCGCCGAATTCGCCGCCTGGGCGGAAGGACGCAAATCCTACCGGATGGAGTTCTTCTATCGGGAAATGCGTCGCAAGACGGGGCTGCTGATGGTCGGCGAGGAACCCGCGGGCGACCGCTGGAACTTCGATGCCGAGAACCGCAAGCCGCTGCCCGCGGCGACCGCGCTGCCCGAGCGCCTCCGGTTCCCGCCGGATGCCGTCACCGCGGAGGTGATCGAACTCGTGCGCCGGCGCTTCCCGCATCATTACGGCACGCTCGACGGCTTCGGCTGGGGCGTGACCCGCGCCGACGCGCTGGCGGCGCTGGA
>CAYNUN010000212.1:0-4257 GCA_964400345.1 uncultured Methylobacteriaceae bacterium | reverse complement strand
AAAGGGGACGATCGTCTGGACCGATCCGGACAGCGGAAAGCGCTTCGAGACGCCAGTCACCGGCGGGCATTGCAAGCTGCAATGGAAGCCCGATTGGGCGATGCGCTGGGTGGCGCTCGGCGTCGACTATGAAATGGCGGGCAAGGATCTCATCGACTCGGTGAAGCTCTCGGGCGAGATCGCACGCGTGCTCGGGGCGGAGCCGCCGGAAGGCTTCAATTACGAGCTCTTCCTCGACGACAAGGGGCAGAAGATCTCCAAATCGAAGGGCAACGGCCTGACGATCGAGGAATGGCTGACCTATGCGAGCCCGGAAAGCCTCGCATTGTTCATGTATTCCAAGCCCCGCGAGGCGAAGAGGCTGCATTTCGACGTCATTCCGCGCGCCGTCGACGACTACCTGACCTTCCTCGAAAAATATCCCGCCCAGTCGCCGCGGGAACGGCTCATCAATCCGGTGTGGCACATCCATGCGGGCGAGCCGCCCGCGCCGGAGACGATCGAGACCGCGGCGGGCGCGACGAGCCTCTCCTTCGGCATGCTGCTGAACCTCGTGGCGGTGGCGAATTCGGAAGATCCGGCGGTGTTGTGGGGCTTCATCAAACGCTACGCCCCCGCCGCATCGCCGGAACGCAACCCGCGGCTCGACGAACTCGTCGGCTATGCGGTGCGCTATTTCCGCGATTTCGTGCGCCCGGCGAAGGTCTATTCGGCCCCGACCGACGCGGAACGCGCCGCGCTCGAGGACCTGCTCGCCGCGCTCGGCCCCCATGAAGGCTCGACCGACGGGGCGGAGATTCAGGCCACGGTCTACGAAGTCGGCCGCAAGCATTTCCCCGATCTCTCGGGCAAGGCGAAGAGCCCGGACGGGCGGCCCGGCGTGTCGCAGCAATGGTTCACGACGCTGTACCGGATCCTGCTCGGCCAGGAGCGCGGTCCGCGCTTCGGTTCCTTCGCCGCGCTCTACGGCGTGGCGGAGACGCGGGCGTTGATCCGCAGCGGACTCGACGGGCGGCTGATCGCGGAGCACGAAGCCTTTCTCGCCGCCCGCCGGACCTGAGGCGCGGGCGTGATCGTCGGCGCGGGACTGACGGGGCTGATCGGCCTGACGATTCTGGCGACGTCGTTCCTCTCCGGGATCTTCGGCATGGCGGGCGGGATGATCCTGCTC
This sequence comes from uncultured Methylobacteriaceae bacterium, assembly GCA_964400345.1. Lineage (GTDB taxonomy): Bacteria > Pseudomonadota > Alphaproteobacteria > Rhizobiales > Beijerinckiaceae > JAIXZO01. The sequence continues at coordinate 3,086 of CAYNUN010000212.1, read as the reverse complement.
GGGGTGATGCTCGCGGTGCTCGACGTCGCGCCCGCGATGGTGCTGTTCGGCGTGACGCAGCTCGGCTCGAACGGCTGGCGCTGTCTGCTGTGGCGCTCTCACGTCCGGTGGCGCATCGTGCTGCAATGCGTCGCCGGCATGCTGGCGGTGTTCGCGCTGCTGATGATCGTGTCCTTCGTGCCGAACAAGGCCATGCTCTATCTCGGGCTGGGGCTGACGCCCTTCCTCGTCGAGCTTGCACCCGCGCGCCTGCGCCCGAATGTCGAGATGCGGGGCATGGCCCCCGTCTGCGGGGCGGTGATCATGGGCGTGCAGACATTGGCGGGCGTCGCGGGATCCGTGCTCGACTCCTTCTTCCAAGGGAGCTCGCTCGACCGCAAGGCGATCATCGCGACCAAGGCCGCGATCCAGATGACCGGGCATCTGCTGCGCATCGTCTATTTCGGGGCCTTCGCGGCGGCGGCCGAAGAGATTCCGCCCGGCCCGATCCTCGCGGCCGCGGTCGTGACGGCGCTCGTCGGAACGACGCTCGCCGCCCGCGTGCTGGACCGCATGAGCGAGGACTCCTTCCGCCGATGGAGCCGCGCGCTGATCCTCGCGATCAGCGCCGTCTACATCGTGCGCGGCCTCGCCGCGACCTTCTGATCACTGGCTGGCCCATAAGACGCGCGACACCCATACGACGTCGCCCGCATCGAGCACCCGCGGTTCCTCGCCGCCGTCGAAGCGCTTGATCTCCAGCGTCCGGGCGGTGCGGCGGCGAAGTTCCGCCAGGATCACCTCGCCCGATCGACAATGCACGATCACCCGATCGCCGCGGCGGACCGGAGCCTTGGGCGCGGCGACGAGGATGTCGCCCTCGCGGAAGACCGGCGCGGCGCTGCCGTCGGTCACTTCGAGCGCATAGACGCGCTCGTCCCCGCCGCCGGGGAAACTGACCTCGTTCCAACCGCGGCCGACGGGCGTGCCGTCGCGATCGAACAATGTGAGATCGCCCGCCTCATCGAGACCGATCAGCGGAATCGAACGGTTGGGCCGCATCCCGCGAAGCTCGAACACGACGCCCATGAAAACGTCGAGGTCGGTGCTCGTCGCCTCCAGCACCTTCGCCACCGACTCGGTCGACGGCCAACGATGGCGGCCGTCCGGCGTGACGCGCTTCGATTTGTTGAAGGTCGTGGGGTCGAGACCCGCCTTCTTGGCGAGACCGGACGCCGACAATCCGTTCCGCGCGGCGATCGCATCGATCGCGCCCCAAATTTCCCGATGTGTGAGCATTCTTCCGCCTTTCGCCGCCGTACCCGGCCCTGAAGATCGATTATAAGGATAAGTTTCGTAAAAAAGGAAATAGTTCCGGATTTCGTGAAATCCAGCGGAACTCCACGCGATTCCTGTTTTGCAGGATATCACCGTGAAAGGGTTGATCGCATCCCTTGCGGAACGTTATCTGCGGTTTCGGAGGACGGATGATGCGGATTTTCAAGATTTGCCCGGCGGCGCTGTGGCGGGACGCGGAAGCGAAGGGGCTTTTCGAGGGCGCGCCCGTCGATCTGGCCGACGGATTCATCCATTTTTCGACCGCGGCGCAGGTCGCCGAGACCGCGGCGAAGCATTTCTCGGGCATGGCGGACCTGCTGCTGGTCGCCGTCGACGAGGCGGCGCTCGGACCCGCCCTGCGTTACGAGATCTCGCGCGGCGGCGCGGCGTTCCCGCATCTCTACGGTCCGCTGCCCCTGTCGGCCGTCGTTTCGGTCCGGCCGCTTCCGCTCGGCGCGGACGGGCGGCACGTGTTTCCGGATCTCGCGGCATGATCGATCCCTTCGCGCTCGCCCGCCCCTTTCTCCATGCCGTGGACGCCGAGACGGCGCACGGGCTGACGATCCGCGCGCTGCGCGCGCTGCCCGCGGGACGACCGCCGCAGGACGATCCGCGGCTCGCGGTCGACGCCTTCGGCCTGCATTTTCCCAATCCGATCGGCATCGCCGCGGGCTTCGACAAGAATGCCGAAGTGCCGGACGCGATGCTGGGCCTGGGCTTCGGCTTCGCCGAAATCGGCACGGTGACGCCGCGGCCGCAGACGGGCAATCCGCGCCCGCGCATCTTCCGGCTTCCCGAGGACGGGGCGGTGATCAACCGGCTCGGCTTCAACAATGAAGGCCATGCCGCGGCTCTCGCCCGGCTCGAGGCGCGGCGCGGCCGACCCGGGATCGTCGGCGTCAATATCGGCGCGAACAAGGACAGCGAGGACCGCGCGGCGGACTATGTGGAAGGCGTGCGGCGCTTCGCGCATCTCGCCGCCTATTTCACCGTCAACGTCTCCTCGCCCAACACGCCGGGGCTGCGCGACCTGCAGCACGAATCGGCGCTCGACGATCTGCTCGCCCGCACGATCGAGGCGCGCGACGCGGCCGCGCAGCGGCACGGACGCCGGCCCGTGCTGCTCAAGATCGCGCCCGACCTCGCTCTCGTCGATCTGGACTCCGCGGTCGGTGTGGCGCTGCGGCGCGGCGTCGACGGGATCATCGTCTCGAACACAACGATCTCGCGGCCGACGACGGTGGCCTCGCCCGTCAAGACCGAGACGGGCGGCCTGTCGGGCCGGCCGCTGTTTCCGCTCGCGACGCGGATGCTGGCGGAGACCTTCCTGCGCGTGGACGGCCGGGTTCCGCTCGTCGGCGTGGGCGGCGTGGACGGGCCGGAGACCGCCTTCGCCAAATTCGAGGCCGGCGCGACGCTGATCCAACTCTATTCGTCGCTGGTCTATGAAGGGCCGGGGCTGGTGGGCCGGATCAAGCGCGGACTCCTCGAACGGCTGGCGCGGGAGGCGCTGCCGGGCATTGCGGCCGTCACGGGCCGCGCGGCGACGGAATGGACGCGAAGGCCCGTCGAGGGACTGCCCGGCGCGGCCTGATCAGCCGCGGCCGAAGATGCGCTTCAGGACGAAGAGCGGAACCACGATCATCGCGCCGTAGAGGAAATAGAGCCCCGCGGTCCGGAGCGCGTCGAAGCCGAATCCGAACAGGTCGTGGAAAAGGTCGCGCAGCGCATGGAAGAGGTCGGGCGGCGTCAGCCCGAACACGGCGAAA
>CAYNUN010000211.1:0-4258 GCA_964400345.1 uncultured Methylobacteriaceae bacterium | reverse complement strand
GGCGCTGCCGACGGCAGCGAACGTCTTCATCATCGCCGAACGCTACGGATCGGGAAGCAGGCCCATCGCCGCGGTGGTGCTGATCACGACGGTGCTCGCGACCTTCACCTATCCGCTGGCGGTCTGGCTCGTGGCGGGATGACGACGACGCGTCAGACCTTGGCCTTGCCGAAGGGGAGCGTCGTCGCCGCGTCCTCGCTCATGTCGAAGCTCTCGATGCGACCGAAGGTGTCGCGCAGGCCTTCCGACCAAGAGCGGGACAGTTTCCGGAAATAGGGATCGTCCGATTCGATCCGGCGCTGCGTGCCGAGCTTCATCGTGTCCCGATCATAGATCGTCATGTCGATCGGCATGCCGACCGAGAGATTGGAACGGATGGTCGAATCGAAGGACAGCAGCACCAGCTTCGCGGCGTCGCCCATGTTCATTTCGGGCCGCGCGACGCGGTCGAGGATCGGCTTGCCGTATTTGTGCTCGCCGATCTGGAAGAAGGGCGTGTCCTTTGTCGCCTCGATGAAATTGCCTTCGGCATAGATCTGAAAGAGCCGCGGCGGTTCGCCATGGATCTGGCCGCCGAGGATGAAGGATGCCGCGAACACCTCGAGTTCCGGTCCGTCGACCTTCTTCACTTCGCGGATCGCTTCACCGACGAGACGGGCGGCGCGGAACATCGTCTCCACGTTCAGCAGCGAAGGCTTGCCGTCGTCGCGATGGGCGTCGATCTGCTCGTTGAGATTCGAGATGACGGCCTGCGTCACCGCCAGATTGCCCGCCGAGAGAAGCACCAGCACGCGGTCGCCGTTGCGTTCCCAGACATGCATCTTCCGGAACGTGGCGATGTTGTCGAACCCCGCATTCGTCCGGGTGTCCGACGCGAATACGATGCCGCGGTCGAGCCGCAATCCCACGCAATAGGTCATTCGTCGTCCTCGATGAGCAGCGCCAACTTATTGCTGGCATTCCCGCACGACAACCTCGACTCCGAGCCTTTCCTCGCCCCGTCCGAGACGGACGCCGCGGACGGGCGCCGCGCCCGACGCGTCGAGGCCGACGGCGAGCCGCACATAGGCCGGCGTCGGGCAGACGGCGTTTGCGGCGTCGAACCCGATCCAGCCGAGGTCCTCCGTGAAGGCTTCGGCCCAGGCGTGATTCGCCGCCGCTTCCTCGGTGTCTTGGATATGCAGATATCCCGTGACGTAGCGCGCCGGAATGCCGAGCGTCCGCGCCGCGGCGATGAAGACATGCGCATGGTCCTGGCAGACGCCGCGCCCTTCCCTGAACGCGTCGATCGCCGTGGTATGGGCATGGGTCGTGCCGATCTCGTAAGCCACCTTCCCGCGCACCCCCGCCATCAAGGCGTGCAGGGTCGCCAAGCGTTCGGGCTGTCGGCAGGAGCGGGCGAGATCGGCGATGGCCGCGCAGGCCTTGGTGGCGGGCGTTCCTCGAAGGAAGACCCCCGTGGGTGCGGCCTCGCCGGTGAAGCCCGCGATCCCGGCCGTGTCCGAGGTTTCGATCGTTCCCCGGGCGACCACCCGGCTACGGACGACGGGACCGGGCGGGGTGACGACATGGACGAGATTGCCGAAGCCGTCGACATAGGACACCGCGCCGTCCATGCCCGAACAGTCGATCGTCCAGTCGAGGATGCGCTGGCCCGGTCCCTGCGGCGGGGTCAGGCGGAGCGCCTGGACCAGATGGTCGAAGGGCCGCTCATAGACATAATCCGTCCGGTGTTCGACGAAGATGCGCATGAGACGACCTCAGTTGAAATTGTAGTCGCCGGCGATCATTCCTGAAACGGCATTGTTCCGTTGCAGGAAATCCGTGAGGAATTCATGGAGACCGCTTTGGAAGATCGCGTCCATGTCGCCCGTCTTCAGGATGTCGTGGAGCGCCCGCGCCTCGGCGAGAGCGGTCGCGCCGCCGCCCGTGAGCGCGTTCAACCCTTCCAGCGAGCGGTCCACCCAGCCGACGGAGAAGCGGAGACTGCGCGGCATCTCCTGCCGCAGGATCAGAAATTCCGCAACGTTCCAAGGACGATAGCGGTCCTTGTAGACATGGCGATAGGAGCGGTGGGCCGAGACCGAGCGCAGGATCGTCTCCCATTGATAGGCGTCGAGATCGCCGCCGACGGACTCGTTGGAGGGCAGCAGGACGTAGTATTTCACGTCCAGAATACGCGCAGTATTGTCGCCCCGCTCGATGAAGGCGCCCAATTGGCTGAAGTGATAGCCTTCGTCGCGGAGCAGTGTTCCCAAGAGCGAGCCCCGGAAGAGATTGGAGCGCATCCGCACCCAATCGAGGAATTCCGGCAGGCGTCCCGAGGCGAGATCGGCGGGCTTGATCGCCGAGAATTCGATCCAGGTCGAGTTCAGGGCCTCCCACATTTCGCGGGTCAGTGCGGTACGGACGGCGCGGCCGTTGTTGCGCGCGGTCTCCAGACAGCAGCGCACCGAGGAGGAATTGTCGCGATCAAAGAGAAGCCAATGCTGAGCTTTTTCCGCGTTGATGTCGCCGTATTTTTTGATGAAGCCGTCGTAATTGCCGGCTGCGATGAGCGTCGATTTCCAATCTTCGCGATGACCCTGGCCGACATCGGGTGTCAGCGAGATCCGGTAGCCCGCCTCGGTGAGGCGCGCGATGTTCTCCGCGCGTTCGATGTAGCGCGACATCCAGAAGAGGCTCGCGGCGGTCCGTCCCAGCATGGTCAGTCCTCCAGAACCCAGGTGTCCTGGGTGCCGCCGCCCTGGCTCGAATTGACGACCAGCGATCCCTTCTTGAGCGCGACCCGGGTGAGCCCTCCGGGGGTGATGCGGACCTGATCGCCGACGAGGACGAAGGGGCGCAGGTCGACGTGCCGGGGAGCGAAGCCGGCGGCGGTGACTGAGGGGCAGGTGGACAGGGCCAAGGTCGGCTGGGCGATGTAGTTGGACGGCTTCGCCTGCAGGCGCTTGGCGAATTCCGCGATCTCCTTCTTGGTCGCCGCCGGCCCGACCAGCATGCCGTAGCCGCCGGATCCGTGGACTTCCTTGACGACGAGTTCGGGCAGGCGGTCGAGGACATAAGCGAGGGAGTCGGGGTCGCCGCAGCGCCAGGTGGGGACGTTGTCGAGGATCGGCTTTTCGCCCGTGTAGAATTCGATGATTTCGGGAACATAGGCATAGATCGCCTTGTCGTCGGCGATCCCGGTTCCCGGTGCGTTGACGATGGTGACGCGGCCCGCCCGATAGAGATCGAACAATCCCGGCACGCCGAGCATCGATGTCGGATCGAAGGCGAGGGGGTCGAGGAAGGCGTCGTCCACCCGGCGATAGACCACATCGACCCGCTCCTTGCCGCGGATCGTGCGCATGTAGAGCGCGCCGTTCTCGACGAAGAGGTCGGATCCTTGGACGAGTTCGACGCCCATCTGGTCGGCGAGGAAGGCGTGTTCGAAATAGGCCGAGTTGTAGATGCCGGGCGTCAGCACCGCGATGGTCGGGTCTCCGTCGCATCCCGAAGGGGCGACGCTTTCCAGCGTCCGGCGCAGCATTTCCGGATAGCGCTCGACCGGCCGGACCCGATGCTTGGAGAACAGATCGGGGAAGAGATGCATCATCGCCTCCCGGTTCTCGAGCATGTAGGAGACGCCCGACGGCGTCCGCAGATTGTCCTCGAGGACGAAGAAGCTGTTCTCCGCCGTCCGGACGATGTCCGTGCCGATGATGTGGGAATAGATCTTCCGCGGGGGATCGAAGCCGACCATTTCGGGCAGAAAGGCCTCGTTGTCGTTGATCAGCGTCGCGGGAATGCGGCCCGCCCGGACGATCTCCTGCCGGTGATAGATGTCGTGGAGAAAGGCGTTGAGCGCGCGCACGCGCTGCTCGATGCCGCGTTCGAGAAAGCGCCATTCGGACGCCGAGATCACGCGGGGGATGAGGTCGAAAGGAATGAGCCGCTCGTTGGCCTCCTCCCGCCCGTAGACGGCGAAGGTGATGCCGAGCCGCCGGAAGATCGAGGCCGCCTCGTCCTGCTTCCTGCGCATCACGCCGCGCGCGCCGTTCGCGAGCCATTCGGCGACTTCGGAATAGGGCGCACGGTTCGTGCCGTCCGGCAGAACCATCTCGTCGAAGAAGGCGGGCTTGGTTCCCGCCGGATATCGCAACGTCACGCGCACGTCCCTCCGACGTGATTGCCCCGGTGGTCTTACGCAAAAAGCGAGCCACGCCGGTCCGTGCCCGAAGACGAGCGTAGCAGGTCCGTTCGGCCGCGTCGTGCG
>CAYNUN010000210.1:0-4272 GCA_964400345.1 uncultured Methylobacteriaceae bacterium | reverse complement strand
TTCTTCCGAAGGGAAGCCCTATCGTGGCCTTGTCCCAACTGTCGAAGATCTTCACCCTGCTCGACACGACCGCGGTCGGGTAGATCGGCCGGCCCGACATCCGCGCCAGCGTCACGATGCCCAGCCCCGCGACGCGGGCGCGTTTCGGCACGTCGGCGGTCAGCGTCACGCTCTCGCCGCCCGCGAGCGTGCGCAGCAGATCGCGCAGACCCGCGACGCCGCCCTTCTTGTGCATCTGCTCCGGCCGACCGCCCGAGCCGCGCACCGCCCGGATCCCGAGGCTCTCGCAGGCCGCCGCGTTGATCTCGCCGTCGCCGTGCTTCGAGATCAGCACCGCGAAGCGCATGGCGGCGGGGCGGACCAAGGGAATCATGAAATGCTGGCCGTGCCAGAGCGCGCAGATGATCGGCGCGTCCGCCCCGACGCGCGCGTCGAAGTCGGCCGGATGCTTTTCGATGCGGGACGTGGCCCGCACGGTCCGCAGATAAAGGGCCATGAACCTGCCGATGCCGGTCAGGACGGCCTTGGACCGCGCGATTCGCTTGATCATTCCGTTCTCAGGCGCCCGGATCGAGCAGGCGATGCAGATGCACGACGAAATAGCGCATCTGCGCATTGTCGACGGTCGCCTGCGCCTTCGCCTTCCATGCCGCATGCGCGCTTGCGTAATTGGGGTAGATGCCGACGATGTCGAGCTTCGAGAGGTCCTTGAATTCGGTGCCTCCGAGATTCACGAGTTCGCCGCCGAACACGAGATGCGGCAGTTGTTTGTTCGGGGTCTCGTTCATGGTCCAAAAATCCCGTCCGGATGAAAACGGCGATGGGTGAAGAGCGTCAGCGGCCGCGGGGCACGCCGTCTTCGACGGCGACGCGCCTGAGGTCGACCGCTTCCAGAAGTTCGGCGAGCGAGGGCAGCAGAAAGGGCGATCCTGCGGCGATCGCGGGATGCTTCGTCGAAGGCCGATTGTAGGAGGGGATCCGACCGTCCCGGCCGCGAAGTTCGCCGCCCGCTTCCGTCAGGATCACATGCGCGGCCGCGAGATCCCAATCATGGGCATGGGCTTCCGCGACGCCGAGATCCACGAGCCCCGCCGCGACATGCGCGATCCGCAGCGCGAGCGAATGCACGCGCGGGGCGCGTTCGAAGCGCCCGCCCTCTTGGAGGACGGCGTCGACCAGCGGCTTCGGGCCGAGAAGGCTTGCGCCCGCGGCTTCGGTCCTCGTGCTCACGGCGATCGGCCGCCCGTTCAGCGTGGCGCCGCCGCCGCGCACCGCGGCGAACAGGTCGCCCGTCACCGGGGCGTAGATCGCGCCCAGCACTGGGCGGCCCTCCTCGACGAGGCCGATCGCGACCGTCCAGTCCGCGTCTCCGCGGGCGAAGGAGCGCGTCCCGTCGATCGGATCCACGATCCAGACGCGGCGCTTGTCGAGCCGGGACGGATCATCCGCCGTCTCTTCCGAAAGCCAGCCGAAGCCGGGCTCCGCCCGCCGCAGCCGCTCCCCGAGATGCGCATCGACGGCGAGATCCGCCGCGGTCACGGGCGAACCGCCCGCCTTGTAGTCGACGGCGGCGGTCGTCTTCCCGCCGGGCGTGAAATGGGCCATCGCCATGCGGCCGCCTTCGCGCGCCGCGTCCGTCGCGAGCGTGAGCAGATCGTCGAGGGAGCTTGCGGAGATCATCGGCGGACTCGAACTCCGGCGCGGCCGGAAAGGTGCAAGGCGAAACGTCCATAGCCGTCCCCCGCCGGAGCGGCAAGTCCGTGACGGCTCACGCGCCGAGGACCGCGTCCAATGCGAGGCCCGCGAAGAGCACGAGGCCCGCATCGCGGTTCGAACGGAACAATCGCAGCGCGCCCGTCGGGTCGCGCAGATCGATCGACAGCGTCTGCCGGGCCAGATGCGCGGCGAACAGGCCGAAGCCGATCCAGGCGGCCGGTCCGGCCTCCACCCCCGCCAACGCGACGCCGATCGCCAGCAGCGCGAGCCCGAAGAACAGGCCGACCGCCGCCTTGGTCCGTTCGCCGAAAAGTCGGGTGGTGGAGCGGATCCCCGCCACCGCATCGTCCTCGATGTCCTGCACCGCATAGATCGTGTCGTAAGCGACGGTCCACAGCACCGCGCCGACATAAAGCGCTAAGGCGGGCGGATCGATCCGGCCGAACACGGCCGCCCAGCCCATGAGCCCGCCCCAGGCGAAGGCGAGCCCGAGCACCGCCTGCGGCCAGGAGGTGACGCGCTTCATGAAAGGATAGACCGCGACGGGCAGAAGCGAAGCGAAGCCGAGCGCGATCGCGAAACCGTTCAGGCTCAAAAGGACCGCAAGCCCCGCGAGGCAGAGCAGGACGAGAAAGGCGAGCGCCGCCTTCACGCTCAGCGCGCCGCTCGCCAGCGGGCGGTTGCGCGTCCGGGCGACCTGCTTGTCGAGATCGCGGTCGATGATGTCGTTGTAGACGCAGCCCGCGCCGCGCATGGCGACGGCGCCGACGAGAAACAGGATCATATGATCGACCCGCGGCGCGGCGTCGGCGGCGATCCCCGCCAGCGCGGCAGACCACCAGCACGGCAGCAGAAGCAGCCACCAGCCGACGGGCCTGTCGATCCGGGCGAGCCGGAGATAAGGGCGCCAGACGGGCGGCGCGAATCGATCGACGAGATTGCCGGGCGGGGCGTCCGGAACGGCCCCCGCCGTATCGGGACCGCCGTCCGTCAAAGGGCGCCCTGCGGAATCCTCATCGGCCCGCCGATGATGTCGCCGCCTCCGAGCAGGCCCTGTCGTTTGGCCTCTTCCGCCGCCTTGCGCTGCTGTTGGGCGGCGCCGCAGGCGTTCTGCCGGGCGTCGACGATCTGCGCCTGCTGCTGCTGCAGACCCGGCAGCACGTCCGGGGGCACATGGCACCAGGCGCCGTTGCGCTCGATTTCGGCGACCACCGAAGCCGTCTGTTCCTGAAGGCGGGTGAAGGCTCCGCAGGCCTTGTCGGCGGTCGGCCGCCGCTTCTGGAAGTTTTCGATCTCCTGGATCGTCTTCATCCGGTTTTGGAAGTTTTTCGCCAGCCTTTCGCATTCGTTCGACTGGGCGGCCGCGGGAGCGGCGGCGAAGCCGAAGACGATGCAGGCCGCGAAGAGCGCGCCGAAAACGGAGCCGAGCCGCGGTTCGGTGTCGTGAGCCATGGGGCGTCTCCCGTTGCGTTTCGACTGAGATAACCCCGCGCGGTCCGCCGGGCAACCGCCGCAACGCATCCGGGCTTGCGGCTGCGCGGCGCGGACGGCACAAGGCGCGGGTGAGCGGAGGCCCGATCTTGTCCTACGATTTTCGCACGCAGCGTCTTTTCGTCGATCTTCCCTTGGCGGAGGGAGAGGTCCGGCTCGGGAAGGAGCAGACGCATTATCTCGTCAACGTGATGCGCGCCCGACCGGGCGACGCCGTGCTGCTCTTCGACGGGCGCAGCGGCGAATGGCTCGCCCGCATCGCCGGGGCGGACAGGAAATCGGCCGCGCTTTCGGTCGAACGGCGCGTCCGCGAACAGACGCCCGCCTCCGCCGTGACCCTCGCCTTCGCGCCGCTCAAGCATGCGCGGCTCGACTATATGGTCCAGAAGGCCGTCGAAATGGGCGCGGGCCGGCTCGCGCCCGTCATCACGCGGCACACGATGGTGCAGCGCGTGAATCTCGAACGCATGCGCGCCAACGTCGTGGAGGCGGCCGAGCAATGCGGCGTCCTCTCCGTGCCGACGGTGGAGGACGAGGTCGGGCTCGAGGCGTGGCTCGCCGCGCGCGATCCCGAAAGACTGCTCGTCTTCTGCGACGAAACGGCGGAACCGCGCGATCCCACCGCCGCGCTCGCGGATGCGCCGGAAGCGTCCGGCATCGACGTTCTCATCGGCCCCGAAGGCGGCTTCGCGCCCGCGGAGCGCGAAGCGGCGGCCGCCGCGCCGCATGCGCTGCGGCTGTCCCTGGGGCCGCGGATTCTGCGCGCGGACACCGCCGCGGTCGCCGCTTTGGCGCTGGTTCAGGCGGTCCGCGGCGATTTTCGGCGCTGAGGCGGCGCGGGCCGAACGCGGTCCTGCGCCCCGTCGCCCGCCTGAGCGGGACCGCGGCCGGATTGCCACGGCGGGGTGCGGGGCTTATCTGTCGGCGTCCTCGCCCGATCGGGCAAGTGCAATCGCCCCTCAGGAGCGCCGATGGCCCGCGACCAATCCGATCCGACGCCGATCGAGAGCCGCGACGAACTCGTCGCCTGGATCGAAAAGGGCGTGAAGCCGGCGGGTCCGTTCC
>CAYNUN010000209.1:0-4290 GCA_964400345.1 uncultured Methylobacteriaceae bacterium | reverse complement strand
CACCCCTCCACGCTTGCCCGTTTCCGCGCCGGCCGTTAAGCCTTCCGCATGACCGCACACGCCCCTCGCGTCGCCTTCTATGCCGGGTCCTTCGACCCGGTGACCAACGGCCATGTCGACGTGCTCGCCAATGCCTGCGCCTTGGCGGATCGGCTCGTCGTGGCCATCGGCGTCCATCCCGGCAAGACCCCGTTGTTCTCGCCCGAGGAGCGGGCCGAGATGATCCGCACGGCGGTCTCCTCCGTCGCGGCGGGTGCGGGCACGGCGCTCGAGATCGTCACCTTCGCCGATCTCGCCGTCGACGCCGCGCGGCGCGCGGGCGCGACGCTCCTGATCCGCGGGCTGCGGGACGGGACGGATCTCGATTATGAAATGCAGATGGCCGGGATGAACGCGGCCATGGCGCCCGAGATCAAGACGGTCTTCCTTCCCGCTTCGCCCATGGTCCGCCCCATCACCGCCACGCTCGTCCGGCAGATCGCCAAGATGGGCGGAGACGTTTCGGCCTTCGTGCCGATCGACGTGGTCGCGCGGCTCGCGGCGAAATTCGCCTGAACATCGACAGTCCGCGCGGCCGGGAGCCGCGCCTCACCCCGACCGGAGGTCTCCTCATGATCCGCGCCGCCTTCGCCGCGCTCACCTTCGCGGCGCTTCTCGCGTTCGCTCCCGCCCCGGCCGCCGCGCAGGCGCCGAAGACCGACCCCGAGAACACGATCGTTCTCGAAACCAAGGACGGACGGGTCGTGATCGCGCTCCGGCCCGATCTCGCCCCCCGCCATGTCGAGCGCATCAAGACGCTGACGCGGCGCGGCTTTTATGACGGCGTCGTGTTCCACCGCGTGATCGACGGCTTCATGGCCCAGACGGGCGACCCGACCGGGACCGGTACGGGCGGTTCCGACCTCCCGAACGTGAAGGCGGAATTCTCGAACGTGCCCTTCAAGCGCGGCACGCTCGGCATGGCCCGCGCCCAGAGCCCGGACTCGGCCAATTCGCAGTTCTTCATCATGTTCGCGCCGGGTCCGTTCCTCGACGGCAAATACACGGTGTTCGGCGAGGTCGTGTCCGGCATGGACGTCGTCGACAAGATCAAGAAGGGCGATCAGGCCGCCAACGGCATGGTCCGCGGCCCCGACAGGATCGTCCGCATGCGCGTCGCCGCCGACGTGAAGTGACCCGAAACCGGAATTCAGAAAGGGAGAGCCCCATGGCCGACGTGAAGCCCGAAGACACGATGATCCTCGAAACGACGCAGGGACGGGTGGTCATCGCCATGCGCCCCGACCTCGCCCCCAACCATGTCGCGCGCATCAAGGAGCTCGTCCGCGAGGGCTTCTACGACGGCATCGTCTTCCACCGCGTCATCGAGGGCTTCATGGCCCAGACGGGCTGCCCGCAGGGCACCGGGACCGGCGGCTCGGGCAAGAAGCTGAAGCAGGAATTCAACGCGGAGCCGCATGTGCGCGGCATCTGCTCGATGGCCCGCGCGATGAACCCCGATTCGGGCGACAGCCAGTTCTTCATCTGCTTCGACGATGCGCGCTTCCTCGACCGTCAATACACGGTCTGGGGCGCGGTGATCGAAGGCATGGAGAATGTCGACAAGATCAAGCGCGGCGAGCCGGTCAAGAACCCCGACAAGATCGTCAGCGCGCGCATGGCCGATCAGGCGTGAAGGAAGAGGGACCGATCGGTGGTTCGCGAAAAGCGCCGATCGGTCCCGATTAGGATTGCTTCGCAAAGTGACGCTTAAAGATCGCTCTACGGCGTTACGGTTCACCGAAGGCGATCGGATTTAAATCGATCCAGAATTCGGCGACAAGCAATCGGAAGTAGTGATTCACGATCAAGGATAACGTTTCGATTTGTTCAAAAAATCCTATGCTTTTCAGAAAATATACAACCTAAAGTAGAAAATCTTCGGAGTCCGGTACAACGTATGCGCGTCGACATCTTCGATTTCGAACTTCCCGAGGAGCGGATCGCCCTGCGGCCCGCCGTGCCCCGTGATTCGGCCCGGATGTTGATCGTCGGGCCGGATGCTCCGCCCTTCGAGGATCGTATCGTCCATGAACTGCCTGAAGTCCTGCGCCCCGGCGACGTGCTGGTCGTCAACGACACGCGGGTCATTCCGGCGCGCCTCTCCGGCATCCGCGTCCGCGGAGAGAACGTCGCGCGGATCGACGTGACGCTCCACAAGCGCGAGGCCGCCGACCGGTGGCGGGCCTTCGTGCGGCCGGCCAAGCGGCTCGCCTTGGGTGAACGCGTGCGCTTCGGCGAGGAGAGCGAGAGTTCGGCCTGCCTGCTCGCCTCCTTCGATGCGGAAGTGCTGGAGAAGGGGGAGGGAGGCGAGACGCTGTTCGGCTTTTCGCTGTCCGGCCCGGCGCTCGACGAGGCGATCGCCCGGCTCGGCCATATGCCGCTTCCGCCCTATATCGCGGCCAAGCGGGCCGAGGACGAGGCCGACCGCGACGACTATCAGACCATGTTCGCCGAGAAGGAGGGGGCCGTCGCTGCGCCCACCGCCGGCCTGCATTTCACGCCCGAACTGCTCGACCGGCTCGCGGCCCGCGGCGTGACGACGGAGCGCGTCACCCTGCATGTGGGCGCGGGCACCTTCCTTCCCGTGAAGGCCGAGGATACGCAGAACCATCGCATGCATTCGGAATGGGGCGAATTGACCGCGGATGCCGCGGCGCGCCTCAACGCCGCGCGCGCCGCCGGGGGGCGCATCGTGGCGGTCGGCACCACCTCGCTCCGCGTGCTGGAGACCGCCGTCCGCGAGGACGGCACCTTCCCCGCTTGGGCGGGCGATACCGACATCTTCATCACGCCGGGCCGGCCGATCCGCTCCGCCGACATGCTGATGACCAATTTCCACCTCCCGAAATCGACGCTGTTCATGCTGGTCAGCGCCTTTTCGGGCCTCGACCGGATGCGTGCGGCCTATGCGCATGCGGTGGCTTCGGGCTATCGCTTCTACTCCTACGGCGATGCGAGCCTGCTCTTCCGGGCCGGGCGGGACTGAGAAACATGACCACGGATCGTTTCGGCTTCACGGTCCGCGCGACCGACGGCAAGGCGCGCACGGGCGAGATCACCATGCCGCGCGGCGTGATCCGCACGCCCGCCTTCATGCCCGTGGGCACCGCGGGCACCGTCAAGGCGATGTATGCGGATCAGGTGAAGGCGCTCGGGGCCGATGTGGTCCTCGGCAACGTCTATCACCTGATGCTGCGGCCCGGCGCGGAGCGCGTGGCGCGGCTCGGCGGCCTGCATCACATGATGCGCTGGCCCTATCCGATCCTCACCGACTCCGGCGGATTTCAGGTCATGTCGCTCGCGCAGCTGCGCAAGCTGAACGAGAAGGGCGTGACCTTCCGCTCCCATGTCGACGGGGCCTATCACGAACTCACGCCGGAACGTTCGATCGAGATCCAGGGCCTGCTCGGCTCGGACATCCAGATGCAGCTCGACGAATGCGTGAAGCTGCCCTGCTCGGACGACGTCGCCGAGCGCGCGATGGAACTCTCGCTCCGTTGGGCGGAACGTTGCCGCACGGCCTTCGGCGATCAACCCGGCAAGGCGATGTTCGGGATCGTGCAGGGCGGGGCGGTCGAGAAGCTGCGCGTGCGCAGCGCCGAGGCGCTGACCGCGATGGACCTCAAGGGCTACGCCATCGGAGGCCTCGCGGTCGGCGAGCCGCAGGACGTGATGCTGCGCATGATCGAGGCCGTGGAGCCGCATCTGCCGACCACGAAGCCGCGCTATCTCATGGGCGTCGGCACGCCCGACGACATCGTGGAAGCGGTGCGGCGCGGCGTCGACATGTTCGACTGCGTGATGCCGACCCGCGCGGGCCGCCACGGCCAAGCCTTCACGCGCTTCGGCAAGATCAACCTGAAGAACGCGCGCCACGCCGACGATCCGCGGCCGCTCGATCCGAACTCGACCTGCCCGGCGGCGCGCGACTATTCCCGCGCCTATCTCCACCATCTCGTGAAGGCGGGCGAGATCCTCGGCATGATGCTGCTGACCTGGGTCAACCTCGCCTATTACCAGGACCTCACCGCAGGCCTCCGCGCCGCCATCGCGGCCGGGCGGCTGGACGATTTCGTCGCGGAAACGAAGGAAGGCTGGGCGCGCGGGGATATGGAGCCGTTCGCGGGGTGATGGCGGTAGGCGGTAGGCGGTAGGCGGTACGCGGTAGGCTCCATTGCTCGTCATGCCCGCGCATGCGGGCATCCACGACTTTGGGGCGCCGGTCCAAGGAAGACGTGGATGCCCGCA
>CAYNUN010000208.1:0-4313 GCA_964400345.1 uncultured Methylobacteriaceae bacterium | reverse complement strand
TCCGCGACCGTCACCATCTGGCTGACGGTGCGGCGCCCTTTTTCGGTGTTGTAATGGGGGTTCTTGGCCAGAACGATGGCGCTTTCGGCGTCGTGGCTGAGATAGTTCAGCGTCGCCACAAGGCTCCAGCGGTCCATCTGCGCCTGGTTGATCTGCTGCACGCCGTGATAAAGCCCGGTCGTGTCGCCCAGACCCACGGTGTTGGCCGTGGCAAAGAGACGGAAATACTTGTGCGGCGTGATGATCTCGTTCTGGTCGAGCAGCGTCAGCTTGCCGTCATGCTCCAGCACGCGCTGGATCACGAACATCACGTCGGCCCGGCCGGCATCGTATTCGTCGAACACGATGGCCACAGGGTTGCGCAGCGCCCAAGGCAGGATGCCGTCCTGGAACTCGGTGATCTGCTTGCCTTCCTTGAGCACGATCGCGTCCTTGCCGACGAGATCGATGCGCGAGACGTGGCTGTCGAGATTGACGCGGACGCAGGGCCAATTGAGCCGCGCGGCGACCTGCTCGATATGCGTCGACTTGCCCGTACCGTGATAGCCCGTGACCATCACGCGGCGGTTGCGCGCGAAGCCCGCGAGGATGGCGAGCGTGGTCTCCTTGTCGAACAGGTAATCCGGGTCGAGATCGGGGACGTGCGGATCGGGTTCGGAATAGGCGGGAACCTCGATATCCGTATCGATCCCGAACACCTGGCGGGCCGACACCTTCATGTCCGGCAGGCCGGGAGCGACTTCAGCTGCAGACGGCATGTTTCCTCACGGGGAATTGGTCGCCGCCCGACGCCGGGGCCGAGCGGCTTCGACAGCATGTTTAGGGCGTGGCCCTTCCCGAGGCAATTCGCAAAACGCGGGTCGGACCAGACGGTTGCGCTTAGACCAAGCCCGCCGCCTTCAGCGTGTTGTAGGCGTCGATGATCTCGCGCAGACGATCCTCCGTCGAACGGTCGCCGCCGTTCATGTCCGGGTGGAAGCGCTTCACGAGGATCTTGAACTTGGTCTTGATCGCGCCGGCATCGGCGTTTTCGTCGAGATCGAGCTTGTCGAGCGCGCGCTTGGCCACCGGCCCGACCCCGCGGCGGCGCTCGGGCTCGGGCGCGGCGCGGCCCGCGAAACCCGCAGCGCGGAACAGGCCGAGCGGATCCTCATAGACGCCGTGATCGCTCGTCGCGCCCGCGGCGGCGGCCTTGGCCGCGGCGGAATTCACGCCCATGCCCCAGGTGGGGCGATGCCCGACCACCGATTCCTTCTGGAATTTGGCGACGGCGTCGTCGCTCATGCCCGCGAAGAAATTGTAGGAGGCGTTGTATTCCTTCACGTGGTCGAGGCAGAAGCGGAAATACTCGCCTTCGCGATTCCGCCCCTTGGGCGCGCGATAGTCCCCCGCCGCCGCGCAGCCCGGATGCTGGCAGCCGGGTTTGGGCGCGGACGACGCCTCCTCCGCCTTGCGGCGGGTGCGGATGCGGTCGAACAGGGGCGAGTTGAGATTCATGACGAGCGTATTATGAGGGACACGGGCGGTGCGGCAAGGCGGCTTCGAGACCCCGAAGCCCGAGACGGCCGAAACGCCGCACCCCGGGGGAGGATTTCCGGATGACGGTAAAGGAAACGATCACGCGGAAGCTCGGCTCCGCGCTGTCCCCGACGGCGCTCGAGGTGATCGACGAATCGCATCTCCATGCGGGCCACGGCGGCTGGCGCGAGGAGGGCGAGACCCATTTCCGGCTCCATGTGGTCTCGGACGCCTTCACGGGCAAGAGCCGGGTCGAGCGCCACCGCATGGTCAACACGCTGCTCGCCGAAGAACTCGCGGGGCGCGTGCATGCGCTCGCCCTCACGGCGCGCGCGCCGGGGGAGTGAGCGCGGACGCGGCGCGGCGGACACCCCGCCGCGCCCGGAGCCTCAGACCTTGCCGAGGGCCCGCAGGATCACTTCCGGCGTCATCGGGATCTCGGTGATCGTGACGTCGAAGGGCGAAAGCGCGTCGTTGACCGCATTGACGACCGCGGCGGGCGCGCCGGCGGTGCCCGCCTCGCCCGCGCCCTTGGCGCCGAGCTCGGATTCGAGCGTCGGCGAGACGACGTGGGCGATCTCGATGTCGGGCATTTCCGCGGCCATGGGCACGAGATAATCGGCCATGGAAGCGTTGGTGAGCTGGCCGCGCTCGTCGTAGCGGCAATGCTCGTAGAGCGCCGGGCCGATGCCCTGCACGATGCCGCCGCGGATCTGCTCGTCGACGAGCTGCGGATTGATGACCGTGCCGCAGTCCTCGACGCACCAATGCTTGAGCAGCGTGACGAAGCCCGTATCCGGATCGACCTCCAGCCAGGACGCCTGAATGCCGTTGGTGAAGGCGAAGGGATATTGCCGCGGCACGAAATGCCGGACGACCATCAGCTCGGACTGGAAGCCCGGCGGCAGCGTGTCCGGCCGGAAATAGGCGATGCGGGCGACCTCTTCGAGCGGCATGCGCTCGGCTCCCGTCGCCTTGTCGACGACGACGGCGTCGATCACGTCGAGCGCGTCGGCCGTGGTCTGCAGGATCGTGGAGGCGACCGCGAGGATGTTGGCCTTGAGCGCCTTGCCCGCCTGCCACGCCGCTTCGCCGCCGATGCCCGCCGCGCGCGACGCCCAGGTGCCGCCGCCGTAGGGCGTGTTGTCGGTGTCGCCGAGGATCACGCGGACGCGCTCCATCGGCACGCCGAGGGCATGCGCGGTGACCTGAGCGGTGATCGCCTCCGAGCCCTGTCCCTGCTCCGTGATGCTGGTCTGCACCACGATCCGGCCGGTGGCTTCGAGGCGGACGGCCACGCCGTCCTGCGAGGAGATGCGCGCCCCGCCGACGCCGTAGAAGGCGGCGCTCGGGTTCGTCACCTCGATGAAGGTGGCGAGACCGATGCCGCGATAGATGCCCTTCTTGCGCAGCTCCGCCTGTTCGGCGCGCAGCGCGTCGTAGTTCATCATCGCAAGCAGCTTGTCGAGCGAGGCGTGATGCGAGAGCGCCTCGAATTTGAGGCCCGAGGCCGAGCCCGTGGGATAGGCGTCGTCGGGGATCAGGTTCTTCCGGCGGATCGCGGCCGGATCCATGCCGATGGCCCGGGCGGCGAGATCGACGAGGCCCTCCGTCACCGAACAGGCGATCGGGTGGCCGACGGCGCGGTATTGGCAGGTGACGTTCTTGTTCTGGAACACGACGCGGGCGCGGGCCCGGTAGTTCATGTTCGTATATTGCCCGCCGACGAGGTTGACGACCTGATTGGCCTCGATGGCGCTGGTGCGCGGATACATCGAATAGGGGCCGATCGCGGTCATGTCGTCGATGGCGAAGGCGGTGATCGTGCCGTCCGCCTTCACCGCGATCCGGCCCTTGCAGCGATGGTCGCGGGCGTGGATGTCGGTGTTGAAGCTCTCGATGCGGTCGGCGACGAATTTCACGGGGCGGCGCAGCAGCTTGGACAGCGCGGCCACCGCCATTTCGTCGGCATAGACATGCACCTTGATGCCGAAGGAACCGCCGACGTCGTGGCAGACGACGCGCACCTGCGCCTCTTCGAGGTCGAGATGCTTGGCGATGATGTTCTGCATCATGTGCGGGGCCTGGGTGCCCTGATGCACGGTCAGCCGCGCTTCGCCGGGATTCCAGTCGGCGATGATGGCGCGGGGTTCGAGCGTGACGCCCGTATGCCGGCCGAACACGAAATCGGCCTCCGCCACCGCATCCGCCTCCGCGAAGGCCTTGTCGACTTCGCCCGCGTCGAGATTGCGCTCGAAGGCGAGATTGTCGCCGAGTTCGGGATGGATCAGGACGGCGTCGGGTTCGAGCGCCCGTTCCATGTCGGTGACGGGCTCGAGCTCCTCGTAATTCACGAAGACGCGTTCGGCCGCGTCCTCGGCCTGGGCTCGGGTCTCGGCGATCACGGCGCAGACCGCTTCGCCCTGCCAGCAGGCGCGGTCGACGGCGATCGCGTGCTGCGGCGCGGATTTCAGGCCCTTGAGATGGGAGAGCACGCCGACCCAAGGGGAGCACACTTTCGCAAGCTCCGCGCCCGTCACGACGGCGACGACGCCGGGCATGGTCTTGGCCTCGGCCGTGTCGATCCCGAGGATCTTGGCATGCGCATAGGGCGAACGGACGAAGGCGACATGGCCCATGCGGGGCAGCGTCATGTCGGAGACGTATTGCCCGCGGCCCTGCAGCAGACGCGTCAGGTTCGGGCGGGGGACGGCGCGACCGATATAGGAGTTCGGCCGGTCGAGCGCGGTGAGCGGGTTCTGAACGGTCATCTCGTGCTCCTTCAGCCCCGCGCG
>CAYNUN010000207.1:0-4315 GCA_964400345.1 uncultured Methylobacteriaceae bacterium | reverse complement strand
GAGGTCCATCACCTGGCGAATGACGTACTTCTTGAACGCGCCGACCAGGATCGACAAGAAGGCGAGACGCGCCAGAATCGCGCCCGGCGGGCCGCCCAGAAGTCTCTGCATTCCGCCGTTCGACATGAGCGCTCCTCTTCGTGAGACCATGTCGGTGCGCGAGCGCCCGATGGCAAGGCCCGCCTCAGGCGAGTTGCGGCGCCCATTGCCCGGCGGCGATCTTCGAGGCGGCGATGACGGCCTGCGTGCGGCTCTCCACCCCGAGCTTCTGCAGGATGGCGGAGACATGCGCCTTCACCGTCGCTTCCGAGACGCTCAGCTCATAAGCGATCTGCTTGTTGAGCAGACCCTCCGACAGCATCATCAGCACCCGCACCTGCTGCGGGGTGAGGCTGCCGAGCCGCCGCACGATGTCGCTCGTCTCGCGGTCGGGCGGGGTGGTGAAGTCGATGTCGGCGGGCGTCCATGCGCCGCCGTCGAGCACGGTCCGCACGGCGCTGCGCATGCTTTCCACGTCCACGGATTTGGGAATGAAGCCCGATGCGCCGAATTCGATGCAGCGGCGGATGACGCCGCGATCCTCGTTGCCGGACACCACGATCACGGGCGTTCCGGGATATTGGGCGCGCAGATACATGAGGCCCGAAAAGCCCTGCACGCCGGGCATCGTGAGATCGAGCAGGACGAGGTCGAGATCGCCCCGCTCGCCCAGCGTCTTCGCCACGGCGTCGAAATCCCCGGCCTCGATCACTTCGGCGCCGGCGGCAACGCCCGCCACCGCCTCACGCAGCGCACCGCGCACCAGCGGATGATCGTCCGCGATCAGAATGCATGTTTCCGAATCGGCCACGTCGTGTCCCCCCGTCCACCAACGTCGGTCTTGTCACGACATCATTCTGTCATCGCGCGACCGACGCAAGTGAGAGGTGATCACGAAACGGTCGAAAACCGCAGGTTCGGAAGCCGAAGGCCGCCGAAATTCAATTCTTGTCGACGAGGCTCATCAGGAAGGTGAAGCCGTGCCATGCGAGCCAGGCCAGCGACACCACATTGCCCAAGACGCAGAGCAACAGAAAGGCGACGACGCCGAAGACGGGGCCGTGCACCACTCCCATCACCACGGCGGCGAAGAAGAAGCCCGTGTAAAGGTCGATCAGCGTAACCTTGCCCCAGGGATTGGCCGTGATCGTGTCGAAGCTCTCCCAGAAGGGCGCTTGGGTGAAGGCCCAGATGATCGACGCCGCCAGAATGATGAAGAAGACGGCGGAAACGATGCGGACGGCCATGGCGAGTGCTCCGGGGGTGTGGACTCGTCTACGCGCCGGCCGCTCCTTCGGTTTGCTCGTCCCGCAACAGGGCTTCCAGCGCCTCCATCCGGTCGGCCTCGACGGGCGGCTTGTCCCAGCGCAGGCGCGAGATGCGGGGAAAGCGCATGGCGACCCCGGATTTGTGTCGCGTGGACCGGGCGAGACCCTCGAAGGCGACTTCCATCACGAGGCCCGAATGAGGCTCGTGCACGACTTCGCGCACCGGGCCGAAGCGGTTGATCGTGTGCTTGCGGACGAAGCGGTCGATGCGCACGAGTTCCTCGTCGGTGAAGCCGAAATAGGCCTTGCCGACGGGCACCAATTCCTCCCCGGCAGGTCCCGCGCGCCAGACGCCGAAGGTATAGTCCGAATAGAAGGACGAACGCTTGCCGTGGCCGCGCTGGGCATACATCAGCACGGCGTCGACGACGTGCGGATCCCGCTTCCATTTGTACCAGAGGCCTTTCGGGCGACCCGGGAGATAGGCGGAATCGCGGCGCTTCAGCATGACGCCCTCGACCGCCTCGCCGTCCGCCTCGGCTCCGGCCTCGGAGGGGGCGGCACGGGCGGCGGCGAGCTCCTCCCATGAGGCGAAGGGCACGACGGGCGAGAGCTGGAGCCGGTCGCGGCCCGTCCGCGCGACGAAGGCTTCGAGACGGGCGCGGCGAAGGGCGAAGGGCAGAGACCGGAGATCCTCGCCGTCCTCCGTCAGAAGATCGTAGGCGCGCACCGCGGCGGGACATTCGGACAGAAGCTTCGGGGTGACGCTCGACCGGTTGAGCCGCTGCTGGAGAACGTTGAAGCTCTGCACCCGGCCGTCCTTGACCACGAGCAACTCCCCGTCGACCGCCGCCTCGATGCCCGAAAGCGCCTCGCAGAGATCGGGGAAGCTCTTCGTGATCTCTTCGCCCGTGCGCGAATAGAGGCGGGTGCGGACCCGGCCCTCCTCGTCCGTCGCCGAGACGACCTGCACGCGGATGCCGTCCCATTTCCATTCGGCGGAGAAATCCGCCGGATCGAGCGCGTCGAAATCGCGGCCCTCGATCGCATGGGCGAGCATCACGGGGCGGAAGGGGGCCGGATCGGTCCCGACGGGCCGCGGGCCGCGGCCCTCGACCCAGGCGAAAAGCGGGGTATAGGGCGGCTCCAGACCGTGCCAGACATGCTCGATCTCGTCGGCTTCCATGCCGCCGAGCGAGGCGACCGCGGTCTTGGCGAGACGGGCCGAGACGCCGATCCGCAGGCCGCCCGTGATGAGCTTGAGGAGCGCCCAACGGCCCGTCTCGTCGAGGAGATCGAGCCAGAGGGCGAGGCGCTTCGGCAATTCGGCCTTGCCGAGCGAGCCCAGCGTTTCGACGACGTCCGAGAGCGAGGGCGCAGGATCGTCCGGCGCGTGCGGCGGGGCGGGCCACATCAGCGCGACGGTCTCCGACAGATCGCCGACATGGTCATAGGAGAGACCGAACAGAACGGGGTCGGCGCGTTCGGCGATCAGCGCACGGATCAGGCCCGGCTTGGCGGCGGAGAAGGAGAGACCGCCCGTCATGGCGGCGAGCGCATGGCCGCGTTCGGGATCGGGACTCGTGCGGAAATAATCGGCCAGCAGGCGCAGCTTGGCGTTGCGGCGCGGCTCATAGGCGAGGCGGTCGAGAAGCGCGGCGAAGCGGTTCATGCGGGGGGCGCTCCCGCCGTGCCTGGATCGACGTCGCCCGCGGCGGCCTCCTCGTCGTCGCCGTAGCCGATCATGTTGAGCGGCTTCGCGCGCAAGCCCTGCATGCGGCACCAATGGACCAGCGCGTCCTCCTGCCCATGCGTGACCCAGACCTCGCCCGCGCCGACCTGGGTGATCGTGCGGCAGAGATCGTCCCAATCGGAATGATCGGAGACGACGAGCGGCAGTTCGACGCCCCGCTGCCGGGCGCGGGCGCGCACGCGCATCCAGCCCGAAGCGAAGACGGAGACGGGATCGGGGAAACGGCGGGACCAGACGTCCTGCAGGGCCGAGGGCGGGCAGAGGACGATCGCCCCCGCGAGTTCCGACCGCTGCGCGGCCGCGACCTTGCGGATCTCGCCCAAACGGATCTGCCGCGAGAGGTAATAGTCGGTGAGCTTCTCCAAAGCGCCGTGAATGTAGATCGGCTCCTCCCACCCCGCCTCGCGGATGAGCGCGATGAGCCGCTGAGCCTTGCCGAGCGCATAGGCGCCGACCATGTGGGCGCGCTCGGGAAACAGGGTCACGGAGGCGAGAAGCTTTGCGGCCTCAGCGCGCGCGTCGGGGTGGCGGTAGACGGGCAGGCCGAAGGTCGCCTCGGTGATGAACACGTCGCAGGGGACGGGTTCGAAGGGGCGGCAGGTCGGATCGGCGGAGCGCTTGTAGTCGCCCGAGGCGACGATCCGGCACCCGCCCGCCTCGATCGCGATCTGCGCCGAACCGAGAACATGGCCCGCGGGGCGGAAGGTGACGGTGACCCCGTTCAGCGTGATCGGCCGGCCGAGCGGGGCCGCCTGCGTCGCGCCCGCGAAGCCCTCGCCGCAACGCAGCGCCATGATCGCGAGCGTCTCCTCGGTGGCGAGAACCGCGCCGTGGCCCGCACGGGCATGATCGGAATGGCCGTGCGTGATCAGGGCCCGCGGCACGGGCCGGACCGGATCGATATGAAAATCGCCCTGCGGGCAATGAAGGCCCGCCGGGGTGATGCACAGAAGGTCCGTCGGACGCATGGAGCGAAGATAAGTCGCGAAGGCGGCGCACCAAGCCCCCCGACGGAGGCGACGGACCGCGCGGACCGCGCGGGAGACGGTGAAAACGGGTCCGGGAACGGATTTCGCTGCAGCGCAACCGATTGTCGTTGCTTCGTCACCCCCGAACATTATATATCGCCGCGGCTGCAGGCCCCGCCGCCCGGTTCCGCAACGGAGCCGGGCCGTTGCCGCTTTCGGGAACCACCATGGACATCCGCAACATCGCGATCATAGCGCACGTCGACCACGGCAAGACGACGCTCGTC
>CAYNUN010000206.1:1223-4325 GCA_964400345.1 uncultured Methylobacteriaceae bacterium | reverse complement strand
GTTGAAGCCGCGCTTCAACGTGCTGCTCAGGGACGACAAATCCTTCCCCTACATCCTCATCACGGGCGATCACGTCTCCGCGCAATTGACCAAGCATCGCGGCGCGCGGAACCGTCGCGGCGACTATTTCGGCCCCTTCGCGAGCGTCTGGGCGGTCAACCGCACCATCACCGCGCTGCAGCGCGCCTTTCTGCTGCGCACCTGCACCGACAGCTATTACGAGAACCGCACGCGCCCCTGCCTGCTGCATCAGATCAAGCGCTGCGCCGGGCCCTGCACGGGCGAGGTCGGCCATGTCGAATATGCCCGCCTCGCACAGCAGGCGCGGGACTTCCTGCGCGGGCGCTCGAACGACGTGAAGACCCAGCTCGCCGCCGACATGCAGGCCGCCGCCGAGGCGCTGGAATTCGAGACGGCGGCGCGCTGCCGCGACCGCCTCGCCGCGCTGTCCGCGATCCAGGCCTCACAGGACATCAATCCGCAATCGGTGGAGGAGGCGGACGTCTTCGCGCTTCACGAGGAGGCGGGGCAGTTCTCGGTGCAGGTCTTCTTCTTCCGCAATCACCAGAATTGGGGCAACCGCGCCTATTTCCCCAAGGCGGACAAGACGCTGCCCGCTTCCGAAATCCTCTCCCAATTCATCGCGCAATTCTACGACGACAAGCCGCCGCCGCGGCTCGTCCTGCTCTCGCACGAGGTGGAGGACGCCGAACTTCTCCGTGCCGCCCTGTCGATGAAGGCGGAGGCGAAGGTCGAGATTCTCGCGCCGAAACGCGGCGAGAAGCGCGACATCGTCGAGCATGCGCTGCAGAACGCCCGCGAGGCGCTGGCGCGGCGTCTGTCGGAATCCTCGTCGCAGAAATCGCTTCTCGATTCTCTCGCCCGCACCTTCGGCGTCGAAGGTCCGATCCGCCGCGTCGAGGTCTACGACAATTCCCACATCATGGGCACGAACGCCGTCGGCGCGATGATCGTGGCGGGCGTCAACGGCTTCTCGAAGGCGCATTACCGCACCTTCAACATCAAATCGACCGATCTCACCCCCGGCGACGACTACGCCATGATGCGCGAAGTGCTGCAGCGGCGCTTCGCGCGTCTCGTCAAGGACGGGCGCGACGATGCGCCGACCGCGCCCGCCGCGGAGGACGACGACGCCATGCCCGCGCGGCCGGATCTGGTGCTGATCGACGGCGGCAAGGGGCAGCTCGACGCGGCGCGCACGGTTCTCGCCGAACTCGGGATCACCGACGTGCCGCTCGTCGGCATCGCCAAGGGCGTCGATCGGGACGCGGGGCGCGAAACCTTCATCGTGCCGGGGCGGGAGCCCTTCCGCCTGCCGCCGCGGGATCCGGCGCTCTATTTCGTCCAGCGCCTGCGCGACGAAGCGCATCGCTTCGCGATCGGGACGCATCGGGCGAAGCGGAAACGCGAATTCACGCGATCCCCGCTCGACGAGATCGCCGGCATCGGGCCCGCCCGCAAACGCGCACTGCTCCTGCATTTCGGCACGGCCAAGGCGGTTTCGCGGGCTTCGCTCGAGGATCTCGCCAAGGCGCCGGGCGTCAACATGGCGACGGCCAAGGCCGTCTACGACTTTTTCCACGAGTCCCGCTGAAAGGCGGGGTGAAAACTGCGACCGCCGCGCGCTTTCGTCCGTTGACGGAGCCCGTATCGGCATGGTTTCTCGACGTCATGAGCCTCGCATCTCACGCCCGGCGCGGCGGCCCCTACAGCCTGCCGAACCTCCTGACCTACGGACGCGTCGTCGCGGTTCCGGTCGTCGTCGCTTGCCTGTTCTGGCCGACGGACGGCGTGATGCGCTGGATCGCTCTCGGCGTCTTCATCGCGGCCGCGGTGACCGATTTTCTCGACGGCTGGCTCGCCCGCGCCTGGCAGGTCCAGTCGTCGCTCGGCCGGATGCTCGATCCCATCGCCGACAAGCTGCTGGTCGCCGCATGCCTGCTGATGCTCGTGGCCGACGGGACCATCAAGGGCTGGTCGCTCTGGGCGGCGATCGTCATTCTCAGCCGCGAGATCCTCGTCTCCGGGCTGCGGGAATATCTGGCGGAGCTGCGCGTCAGCGTCCCCGTCTCGACCGTCGCCAAATGGAAGACGACGGTGCAGCTCGTCTCCGTCGGCTTCCTCGTCGCCGGGCCCGCCGGTGAAGCGGTGCTCCCGGGGACGATCGTCATCGGCCTCGTCCTGCTCTGGCTCGCCGCGATCCTGACCCTGTATACGGGCTACGACTATTTCCGCGCGGGCATCGGGCATCTCGTCGATCGCGACGACGCCTGACCGCGCCTCGGAGACCATCATGACGAAGCTCGTCTATTTCGCTTGGGTGCGCGAACG
Organism: uncultured Methylobacteriaceae bacterium; assembly: GCA_964400345.1. Classification (GTDB taxonomy): domain Bacteria; phylum Pseudomonadota; class Alphaproteobacteria; order Rhizobiales; family Beijerinckiaceae; genus JAIXZO01. The sequence continues at coordinate 1,973 of CAYNUN010000206.1, read as the reverse complement.
CATCGGCAAGCCCGAAGAGGATCTCGTCCTTCCCGCCGAGATCCGCACCGTCGCCGATCTCGCGCGCTGGCTCGCGGGCCGCGGCGAGGAATATGCCTATGCCTTCGAGAACCCGGACATCGTCCGTGCGGCGATCGACAAGAAGCACGTCAAGCCCGATGCGGCCGTCGCGGGCGCGCGGGAGATCGCCTTCTTTCCGCCGATGACGGGAGGCTGAACCATGTCGGCGCCCGTCCTTCCCCATGTGGCCGTTCAGGCCGAGGATTTCGACGTCGCGGTCGAGACGGCCCGGCTCACCGCCGGACGCGCCGATGTCGGCGCTGTCGTGACCTTCACGGGGCTGTGCCGGGACGAGGGCGGCACGCTCGCGGCGCTCGAACTCGAGCATTATCCCGGCATGGCCGAGGAGGAGATCCGCGCCGTCGCCGAAGAGGCGATCCGCCGCTGGCCGCTGACGGGCGTCACCGCGATCCACCGCTACGGGAAGATCGCGCCCGGCGGCAACATCGTGCTGATCGTGACCGCATCGGCCCATCGCGCCGCGGCCTTCGCGGCGGGCGAATATCTGATGGACTATCTCAAGACCCGCGCGCCCTTCTGGAAGAAGGAGCACCGCAAGGACGGCACGAGCGGCGACTGGGTCGAAGCCAAGGCCCATGACGACGCCGCGGCGGAGCGCTGGACCGCGCGGGACTGACAGACCGAGAAAACCTCATGGTGAGGAGGCCCGCAGGGCCGTCTCGAACCACG
>CAYNUN010000206.1:0-1123 GCA_964400345.1 uncultured Methylobacteriaceae bacterium | reverse complement strand
CGGAACGTCCAGATTTCGACCGCTTCCTGCACCTGATCGAGGTCGCCCTCGACGACGCGGCCCGTCGTCCGGTCGACCGTCGCGTCCTTCAGGGCGAAGCGCATCGCCACCGTGGCATAGTCCGTCGTGCCTTCGCGCCACGCTTCCGCGAGGTCGCCCTGCAGGAGCTTCACGTCCGACACGCGGTTGTGCACGCCGTTGCGGGTGTTGGTGTCGAGGTCCTCTTCGAAATAAGAGGCCATTTCCGGCGTCGTCAGCCCGCGCAGCGTGCCGACGTCCTCACGGGAATAGGCGCCCTGCACGTCGCCGAGCAGACGCTCGAAGGCCTCATAGTCCGTCGCGCCGATCTGGATCGGTTCCGGACCGCGCGAGCCGCCGCCGAAGCCGCCCAGCGCCGAGCGCGCCATGGCCGGGTTCTGCGCGTCGGGCTGCGGACCCTGCTGCGGGCCGGCATAAGCATGCGCCGGGGCAGGCGGCGCGTTGCGGCGCTGCCACCAGCGATAGGCGAGCACGCCGAGCAGCACCACGAGGCCGATCTGCAGCATCATGCCGAGGAAGCCGGCGAAGCCCGCCATGCCGCTCATGAAGCCGTTGCCCATGAGCATGCCGAAGAGGCCCGCGCCGAGGAAGCCCGCGGCGAGGCCGCCGAGCATCCCGCCCATGCCGAAGCCGCGGGAAGGCTGCGCCGCCTGAGCCGCGCCGGCCGCCGGGCCGGGCTGCGCCTGCGAAGGCTGCGCGACCGAACGCTGCATCGGCTGTGCGGCCGTCGGCGCGGTCTGCGTGGAGGGCGGCGCGGAATAGGTCTGGCTTCCGCGGCTGCCGGAATTGGACTTCTTGCCCGCGCGCGCATCCGCCGTCGGGATCGTCGCGAGCGTCAAGGCGACGGCGGTCAGGGCCGTCAGGGCGATTCGGGAAGTACGGGAAAAGAGCGTGTTCATGGTCGTCCGTCTCAAGGGGCGGAAGGCCCGTTGCTCGATCAATATGGGGGTGCTTCGCGCTCTTGCAAAGAGGGAATGAAACTTCTGAAAAGACACATTTTTTGCGTAATTAAGGATCATCTTTTCCACATGGTCGCACTGTTGTTTCTTTCGTTCCTCTTCGTGGTTCCTTCGGTCGCCTCGAC
>CAYNUN010000205.1:0-4335 GCA_964400345.1 uncultured Methylobacteriaceae bacterium | reverse complement strand
ATGGCCGAGACGAAGAAGATCTTGGATCCCAAGATCAAGCTGACCGCCACCTGCGTGCGCGTGCCCGTCTTCATCTCCCATTCGGAAGCCGTGAACGTGGAATTCGCCGATCCGATCTCGGCGGACGAAGCCCGCGAGATCCTGCGCTCGGCTCCCGGCTGCCTCGTCGTCGACAAGCGTGAACCGGGCGGCTACGTCACCCCGCATGAGGCGGCGGGCGAGGACGCGACCTATATCTCCCGCATCCGCGAGGACGCGACCGTCGAGAACGGCCTCGCCTTCTGGTGCGTCTCCGACAATCTGCGCAAGGGCGCGGCGCTGAACACGATCCAGATCGCGGAAGCGCTGATCAACCGCAAGCTCCTCGCGCCCCGCAAGAAGGCGGCCTGAACGCGCCTGCGGACGAAGAGACGACGAAAAACGGCCGGGCTCGCCCCGGCCGTTTCCTTTTTCCGCATCGGGCGGGCGGTTATTCCGCCGCTTCGGTCGCGATCGGGCCGAAGCTCGCGCCGTTCAGCGCGGCGACCGAATCCGACAGCATCGGCACATATTTCTCCGGGCCGATCCCCGACGCCGCCAGCGCGAAGGCGTTCTTCACCGCATTGCCCATCGGATTGGCGATGGCCACCGAATCCGCCATGGATTCGAGATAGCGCATGTCCTTGAGCGCGTTGGACAGCGTGAAGCGATGCGCCGCCGGGTCGCGCTCCAGCACGTATTTCATGAAGGTCTGGTAGAAGCCGCAATCCATGCGGCCGCCCCGGATGACGCTGTCGAAACGGTCGGGCGTGATGCCGACCTTCTGCGCCAGCACCAGCGCCTCGGCATAGAGCGCCGCATAGCCCATCGAGAGGAAGTTGTTGAGCAGCTTCATCCGATGGCCGTCGCCCGTGCCGCCGATATGGATGGCGCGGCCCGCCCAGGAATCCAGCACGGGCTTGAGGCGCTCGAACATCTCCGGCGTGCAGCCGACCATGGCGTCGAGCTTGCCTTCCCACGCCTCCTTCGGCGTGCGCCCGAGCGGCGCGTCGACGAGCGTGATGCCCTGCGTCGCGAGTTCGGCGGCGAGCGTCGCCGTCGACACCGGGTCGGAGGTGGAGCAGTCGACGATCACGGAGCCGGGCTTCAGCCCCGCCGCCAGGCCTTCCGGCCCGCGGATCACGGCTTCGACCTGCGGCGATCCCGTCACGCAGAGGAACACGATGTCGGAGGCCTCCGCCACCGCCTTCGCGCTCTTCGCCTCGCGCGCGCCGCGGCCGAGAAGATCCTCGACGGGCTTGCGGTTGCGATGGCCCATCACGGTCAGGGGCCAGCCCTTCTCGACGATGTTCTTGGCCATTCCGTGGCCCATCAGGCCGACGCCGATGAAACCGATCCGTTCTTTGGACGCCACGCGGTCCTCCCGTCTTTCGAGTGCATTCTTGGGCGCAATTCGTTTTGGACCTGCGCCGAACCGCAGCTATCATAAGGCCAAACAACGCCCGAGGAAGCGCCACGCATGGGAGACGAGTCCTTTTCCGTCCGCGGACCCGAGGAGCGCGTGACCCTGCAGGTCATCGCCGAGCGCCTCGAAGTCTCGACGGCGACCGTATCTCTCGCTCTTCGCGACAGCCCCGTCGTGGCGGAGGCCACCCGCGAGCGCGTACAGAAGGCGGCCCGGGACATGGGCTATGTCTACAACCGTTCGGCCGCGAGCCTCAGAACCGCGCGCACCAACATCATCGCCGTCGTCTTCCACGACGTGACGAACCCCTATTTCATGGAGCTTCTGGGCGCGATCGAGGAGCGCGCGGCCGAGCGCGGCCGTTCGATCCTGCTGGGCACCTATGCCGAAGTCTTCGAGCGCCAGACGCGCGTGCTCGCGACCCTGCGCGAATACCGCCCCGACGGGCTGATCGTCTGTGCGGCGGGCGGCTCGACGCCGGAGCATTTCGCGCCCTTCATGAGCGGCGCCATTCCCCTCGTGCAGATGATGCGCAGCATCGACGGCCTCGAAGCCGATTTCGTCGGCAGCGACGACGAGGCGGGAACCACGACGGCGCTCGAACATCTGCTCGCGCTGGGCCATCGCCGGATCGGCATCATCGGCGGGTCGGACGACATTTCCACGGGCCGCCTGCGCCGCAAGGGCTATCGCGAGACGTTGGCGCGCCACGGCATCCCGGTCGACCCCGCCTTGATGGTGGAAGGCTTCGGCACGCGGGAGACGGGCGACGTCGGCGTCAACCGGCTTCTCGATCTGCCCGATCCGCCGACCGCGGCCGTCACCTTCAACGATCTCGCCGCCTTCGGCGCGATGCTGGGCCTCAGCCGCCGCGGCAAGCAGGCGGGGCGCGATTTCTCGCTCGTCGGCTGCGACGACGTGAAGGAGGCGGCGCAATGGTTCCCCGCGCTGACCACCCTCAACAACCGCCAGACGGAGATCGGCGCACGCGCCGCGGATCTGCTGATCGACCGCTGCTCCGGCCTGGTCGGTCCGCCGAAAACCGTCCGCCTTGCGCCCGAACTCGTGATCCGCGCCACCACCGCCCCGCCCCCGGGCCGCTGAACCGCCGCATCCGCGGCCCCGCATCCCCGACCCCACAGCCGTCATGCCCGCGCCTGCGGGCATCCACGTCTTCTTCGGGCAGTAGGCAGTAGGCAGTAGGCAGTAGGCAGTAGGAGGGTGGTGCGGTCGCGGCATCCCCACCCCCTCGCCCCGTCATGCCCGCGCATGCGGGCATCCACGTCTTCTTCGGACTGTAGGCAGTAGAAGGTGGGCGGTCGCGGCATCCCCGCCCGCCCCCGCCTCCCCGTCATGCCCGCGCATGCGGGCATCCACGTCTTCCCGGATCGACCGCGTCCCGAGAGCCGAACGTCCCGCCTCACTCCAATCCGGCGAGGGTCCGATAGGTCTCGACGACCTGGCTGTCGTCCTGCGTGCCGAGCCCCTGCGCGGAGGCGGCGACGAACATCTGCAGCGCGGCGGCCGCCAGCGGCATGGCCGTCTTCATCGCCTTGCCCGCATCGAGCACGATGCCGAGATCCTTCACGAAGATGTCGACCGCGCTCGTCACCACGGGCTCGTCCTCGATCATGCGCGGCCCGCGATCCTTGAGCATCCAGCTCGACGCCGCCGAACCGCCGAGGATCTTCAGCGCGACGGCCGGGTCGATTCCCGCCTTTTCCGCGAAGGCGAGCCCCTCCGCCGCGACCGCGATATGCACGCCGCAGAGCAGCTGATTGACCGTCTTCACCGCCGCGCCCTGTCCGGCCTTGGAGCCGACATGGAAGATCTTGTCGCCGAGCGCCTCGAGCACGGGCTTCGCGCGTTCGAAAAGCGCGGCCTCCGCGCCGACCATGATGGTGAGCGTCCCGGCCGCGGCCCCGACCACGCCGCCCGACACGGGCGCGTCGACGAAGCTGCGGCCCGTCGCCTCGACGCGGCGGGCGATCGCCTCGACCGCGGGCGGCGGACAGGTCGCCATCAGCACGACCGCGCCGCCGGGAGCCATGGCGTCGAGCGCGCCCGCGCCGAACAGCACCGCTTCGGCCTGCGCGGCGTTGACGACCATCAGCACGAGCGCTTCGGCGTCACGCGCCGCCTCCGCCGCGTCGGCCGCCCGGGTTCCGCCCGCGGCTTCGAGCGCATCCATCGCTTCGGCCCGCATGTCGAAACCGCGCACGCGGAACTGCTTCCTCACGAGATTGGTCGCCATGGGCAGGCCCATGGCGCCGAGACCGACGAAACCGATGCGGGTCAAGACGTCACTCCTTCACGGGCGGCGGCACGGACGCCCGGGGCTTGCGGCCCGGGGTCCGACCGAGGCTTGCGACCGGGGCTTCACGCGACGATGCGCTTGCCGCTTTCGCCGTCGAACAGATGCGCGAGGGCCGAATCGGGCACGATGCGGATCGTGTCGCCCGGGCCTTCGGCGATGCGCTCCCGGAAGACGCAGACGAATTCATGCCCGTCGATGCGCGCGACCACCTGCGTCTCCGATCCGGTCGGCTCGACCACGACGATCTCCGCCGCGACGCCGTCCGCCGCAAGGCGGAAATGCTCCGGGCGGATGCCGTAGGTGGCGGCGCGGCCGTCGTGATCCCGCGACACGGGGGGAAGCGGCAGCCGCCCGCCCTTCTCCATCTCGAAGAAGGGGGCGTCGCCCGCGCGGATCGTGCCCTTCACCAGATTCATGGCGGGAGATCCGATGAAGCCCGCCACGAAGAGATTGGCGGGTCGGTCGTAGAGTTCGAGCGGCGCGCCCATCTGCTCGACGATGCCGTCATGCATCACCACGATCTTGTCGGCCATGGTCATGGCCTCGATCTGGTCATGGGTCACATAGACCGTCG
>CAYNUN010000204.1:0-4336 GCA_964400345.1 uncultured Methylobacteriaceae bacterium | reverse complement strand
GACGAGGCCCCGCGCGAGATGAGGCGCGACGAGACCCACGAAGCCGATCGCGCCCGCCACCGCGACGCAGGCGCCCGTCCCGAGCGCGGTTGCGGCCACGACGGTGAAGCGAAGCCGTCCGGGCGAGAGGCCGAGCGTCCTCGCCGTCTCCTCGCCGAGCACGAGCAGGCGCAGCCCCTCGCCGACGCGGAGCAGGAGCAGACAGGCCGCACCCGCGAAGGGCAGCAGCAGGAGGACGTGATGCATCGAGCGGTCCTCGAAGCTGCCGAGCAGCCAGAACACGATCTCGGTCACCGCGAAGGGGTTCGGCGAGAGGCTGATCACGATCGAGACCGCCGCCGCGGCGAGACTGCCGATGGCCAGCCCGGCCAACACCGCGACGGCCACGCCCGCATCGCGGCCGGCGATGATCACCACGAGCGCGACCGAGGCGAAGGCGCCGAGGATCGCGGCCACGGGCAGCAGCCCCGAAAGAGCGTGAACGCCGCCGAGATGCAGCACCGCCACCGCGCCGAGCGCCGCGCCCTGCGGCGCGCCGAACACCGCCGGGTCGGCCAGCGGATTGCGCAGCAGACCTTGCAGCGCCGCGCCCGAAAGGCCCAGAAACGCCCCCACGATCACGGCGAGCAGGGTCCGGGGAAGCCGCAGCTCCCGCACGACGATCCCCGCCGCGCCTTCGCCCGTGAGGAGCCCGCTCAGCACGGAAGCGGGCGATATCGGCGCGGCCCCCACGAAGAGCGATGCCGTCGCCGCGCAGAACACGGCGACGATCAGGGTCGGAACGACGTTTCGCCGCGCGATCACCGCTCCGCCCCCGCCGCACTCACCACGTCGCCTTCACGCCCGCATAGGCCGCCCGCCCGGCCGTACCGGAATTGCGGACGTCTTCGTAACGCGCATTCGTCAGGTTTTCGAGGCGAAGAAAGGCCGAGAAGGTCTCATCGATCCGGTAGCGCGCGTGAAGGTCGAGCTTGGCGTAAGGCGCGCCGCGCGCCGGGGCGTAGAGGATGCTGTCGTAATCCATCCGGTGGCCGACGAGCGTGAGGCGCGGTTCGATCTCGACCTTGGGAATGCCCAGATAGGTGACCGAGATCACGCCCTGATGCATCGGGCGACGCAGCAGCGCCGAACCCGTCTCCAGATTCTCCGTCAGGAGGAAGGTATAGGTTCCCTTCGCCCGCAGGACGCCGGGGATCACGACGAGGCTTCCGGCGAGCTCCGCGCCCTTCGTCTCCGCCCGGTCGATATTGAGATAGCACCCGTAGATCTGCGAGACGTCGCAGGCCGCGGGCGCCGTGCCGGACGTCCATTCGCCGTCGATCAGATTGCTGATCCGGTTGAAGAAGACCGTTCCGGAGAGCGACAGGCGCTCGTCCATCAATGTCTGGTCGATTCCCGCATCGATGCCGAAGCTTTTCTCCGACTGCAGCGTGCGCGTCCCGTATTCGCTGAAGCGCTGATAAAGGGAGGGGATCTTCGCCCCGGTCCCAAGGCTCATGCGAAGCTTCGTGCCCGTCCCGGGCACCAGATAGGCCGCGCCCGCCCGCCAGGTCGGGAAGGCGTCGGCGTCGACCACGGAATCGATCCGTCCCGCGAACGACAGCGTCAGCGGCTTCCAAGGCTTCCAGTGATGCACGGCATAGGCCGATAGCGTCGTCTGGTCGGCTTCGAAGCTCTTGATCTTCGTGCGCGTGCCGCGCGGAATGTCTTCCTTCGTCGTTTCGGCCGTTTCGGTCTCGGAGGCGACGCCGAAGGTCAGCACGCCGAAGGCGTCGAGCTTGAGATCGTTCTGCAGATCGAAGCCGAAGCGATGGCCGGCATAATCCGTCGCCTGCGCGACCCCGCCCGAGATCGCGCCCGTATCGCGTTCGAGCCGGCTCGCATGCAGCTTCAATCCGCTCTGGAGTCGGTCGTCGAAACTGCGCAGTCCTGCCCGGCCCCACACCTGCGAGAATTGGTTCCGCTGCCGCGCGAAGGCGTCGTCGCCGCCCCAAGCGTCGTAACGGTTGGCGTTCAGCGCATGCAGGAAGCCCGCCTCGAGCGTGACGCCTTCGCCGGGATCATGGCCGACACGGCCCGACACGCTCGCCTTCTCCGCCGAATCCCTTTCGAGCGGGGTCGTCCGGCCGCGCTCGATGCGGCGGATATTGTGGCCGAAGGCGGAAAATCCGTCGGTGGCGAAGCCGCTCGCGGCGAAGGCATAGGTCGTCGCCGCCGTTCCGCCGGAAACCGAAGCCCGCGCGGAGCGCGTCCCGTAGCTGCCGCCTTCGAGCGTCACGCTCGAACGGGGCGCCCTGTTGCCCTTGCGGGTGATGATGTTGACCACGCCGCCGATCGCTTCCGAGCCGTAGAGCGCGGATTGCGGTCCCTTCAGGATCTCGATGCGTTCGATGTCGTTGGGGTCGAGAAGGCTCAGGTCGAACTCGCCGCCCGTCGAGGAGGGGTCGCCGACGCGCAGTCCGTCGATCATCACCATGGAATGCCGGGCTTCCGCGCCGCGCAGGCGGATCGTCGCCAGCCCGGCCGGGCCGCCGTTCTGCGTCACCGCCACGCCCGTGACGGAGCGCAGCGCGTCGGCGACCGACATCGCGCCCCAGGTCTCGAGCTCGTCGCGACGGATCACGGTCAGCGCCTGTCCCGCCGCGGATGCGGCGGTGGCGGTGCGATAGGGGGTGACGACGATCTCGTTCATGGCCGTTTCGGCCGCGGCCGGCGGCGTCAGGGCGAGCACGAGCATGGCTCCGGCCGCAATGCGCCGGCGCCGCAAAGGCGTATTCATGAGTCCTCCGTCCGGCCCACCGCCGGCATAGGGTTGCGTTGCGCGCCGGCCGGTCTCCTGGCTCGCGGGTCACGGCCCTCGTCTCCGCCTTCCCGTTCCGTTCGGAACAGTGGCATCGGGAGGGGGCTCGCCGCTCACAGTTGCGGGGGCAGCTGCGGAATCGGACCCTTCGGTCCTTCACCGCATTCCCGTTTCACCCCTTGCGGGGCACCGTCGCAGATGTGAGTCATAGACTCGAAGTTCGGCCGCGACAATCGGGCGCGCTCCGATCGGCCTCATTCCTTGGACTCGTCACCTCGCGGAGCTTCATGCGCGCATCGCTTCTCGCCTCGGCCCTCCTGCTCGCATCCGCGATGATCGCCGGGGCGGGCGAGCCGCCGCGCCGGATCATCTCGCTGAATCTCTGCGCCGATCAGCTGGTTCTGGCCCTCGCCGATCCCGCCGGGATCGTCGCTTTGGGGCCCATGGCGCGCGATCCGACCTATTCGCATGCCGCGGTGCATGCGGAGGCCTTTCCGACGCTCCGCGGCGGGGCCGAGGACGTGCTGACCCGTATCGTCGATCTCGTCCTCGTCGGCCCCCATGACGACCGCCATACGCGCGCCGTGCTCGCCGCGCGGGGCTTTCGGATGGAGATCGTCCCGCCTTGGTCGTCGATCGATCAGGGCCGGGCGGAGATCCGGCGCATCGCGGCCGTTCTGGGCCGTCCCGAACGCGGCGAGGCTTTGGTGGCGGAGATCGACGCCGCGCTGGCGCGTCTGCCGCGGGTCCGGCCGGGCACGACGGCGCTCGCGCTCGAACGGCGCGGCTGGGCGCCCGGATCGGCGATCCTCGTCCATGATCTTCTGCGGCGGATGGGCTTCACCGACGCCGCCGAAGCGCTCGGCATCACGGGCGGCGGCTTCGTCTCCATGGAGAAGCTCGTCGCCGCCGCGCCCGACATCGTCGTGCTGGATCGCGCCGCGCCGGAGGCGGAGGATCAGGGAACCGCCTGGCTGAGGCATCCGGCGCTCGCCGCGGCGCTTCCGCCCGAACGCCGTCTCGCCGTCCCGGCCCGGCTCACCATCTGCGGCGGCCCGTCGACGCCCGAACTGATCGATGCGCTCGGCGATCAGGTCCGCCGTTCGGTCTTCGTTCTTCCCTGAACCTCAGGGAGGACGCCGGATGCGGAAAGGGGACCGGAACGGTCCCCTTCATGGTCTCAGGCGGCGGCTTCCTTGGTGCGCTCGGCGCGCTTTCGGTCGTTCGGGTCCAGATGGACCTTCCGCAGCCGGATCGATTTCGGCGTGACTTCGAGCAGTTCGTCGTCCTGGATATAGGCGAGCGCCTTTTCCAGGGTCATGCGGATCGGCGGGGTGAGGCGCACCGCCTCGTCCTTGCCGGCGGCGCGGATGTTGGTGAGCTTCTTGCCCTTGAGCACGTTCACTTCGAGATCGTTGTCGCGCGTGTGCTCGCCGATGATCATGCCCTGATAGACCTTCCAGCCGGGCTCGATCATCATCGGGCCGCGATCTTCCAGCTTCCACATGGCGTAGGCGACCGCCTCGCCGGCCTCGT
>CAYNUN010000203.1:0-4379 GCA_964400345.1 uncultured Methylobacteriaceae bacterium | reverse complement strand
CAACGCGGGATTGGCGCAGGCTTCCGACGCCCCGTCGAGCACGTCGTCCAACAGCGCATGAAGATGGGCACGACCTGCCGCGAAATCGGCGGCGGACAGCGCGCCTCCCGCGATCCGTTCGGCCGCACGAACGAAGGCGTCGCCCGTCTGCGTCAACGAAAAACGGAAATCCGGTTCGACGACGTCGAGCAGATCGACGAGATCGTCATAAGAGGCGCATGCGCGGACGGCGTCGACCGCATTCGTCCGCCTCAATTCTGCGTCCCGCGCCTCCCGCCGCATCGCGGTTTCGAGGATCTTCGCACGGACCAGAGCCGCCATGCCTGCACGCCGATGCTTCGGAGAAAATCGGAAGACGTCGCCCATCAATTCCTCCCCCTGCGGGACCATTCCGGTTTCGGAGGACTGTGAACCGGTCCGCCGCACGCCGTGCGGCACGACCACGCGGATCCGGGGCGGGCGGCCTCCCACGGGCGGGCGGGAAACCCTCGGGAAACGAACGAAACGAAAGCGCCTCGCCGTATCGAAGTCGCCCGCATGGTCGGCGTTTCGAAGCCGCCGCGGCTCGCTTCGCGGCGCCGCCGGGTCCGACATCGTCGCATCGCCGCTTTACAGGTCGGCCCCGCCGCCCGATATCCCGCATATGAACGACATGACCGAAGACGGCTGGCTCGTCCGGCCGAACCCGCAGGATCCGCGACTGACGCAGCGCGTGACGGGCATCGACGAGACGGGGCAACCCGTCGAGACCGCCGTCACCGTGGAGCGCGCGCTGACGCTCTATCTCAACGGTCGCGAGATCGTGACCATGATGACGATCCTCGATCATCCGGAATGGCTGGCGCTCGGCTATCTGCTGAACCAGAACATGCTGCGGCCCGACGACGTCGTGACGGGCGTGGATTACGACGACGACCTCGGCGTCGTCGTCGTCCGCACCGATACGGAAACGGATTTCGAGGACAAGCTCCGTAAGAAGACCCTCACCTCCGGATGCGCCCAAGGCACGGCCTTCGGCGATCTCATGGAGGCTCTGGAAACGATCGTCCTGCCGAAGACCGAAGTGCGGACCTCCTGGCTCTATCGCCTGACCTCCGCCGTCAACACCACCCCGTCGCTTTATCTCGAAGCGGGCGCCATCCACGGCTGCGTGCTCTGCGAAGGCGACCGACCGCTCGTCTATATGGAAGACGTCGGACGCCATAATGCGGTCGACAAGGTGGCGGGCTGGATGTTCGCGAACGGCGTGACGGGTGCGGACAAGATCTTCTACACGACGGGCCGCCTCACCTCAGAAATGGTCATCAAGACCGTGCGGATGGGGATTCCCGTCCTCGTCTCCCGTTCCGGCTTCACGGCTTGGGGCGTCGAACTCGCCCGCAAATGCGGGCTGACGCTGATCGGCCGCGCCCGCGGCAAACGCTTCATCGCCCTGTCGGGCGAGGACCGCATCGTCTTCGATCAGGATCTCTCCTATGTCGAAAACGAGTCGTTGAAATCCCGCCGCAAGGGCTCGCGCGATGACGACTGAACCGAAGCCCTTGGGCGTCCTCTTGGCGGGCGGCCTCGCCCGCCGCATGGGCGGCGGCGACAAGCCGATGCGGATGATCGCGGGCCGCACCATTCTCGACCGCGTGATCGAGCGTTTCGCTCCGCAATGCGACGGCCTGATCCTGAACGCCAACGGCGATCCCGCCCGCTTCGCCGCGACGGGCCTGCCCGTCGTCGCCGACGATGTCGAGGGCTTCGCCGGGCCGCTCGCCGGCATTCTCGCGGCGCTCGACTGGGCGGCCGCGAATCGACCCGACGTCGAGACCGTCGCGAGCGTGTCGGCGGACTCGCCGTTTCTTCCGCGTGATCTCGTCGCGCGCCTCGCGCAAGCGCGTCGGGCGGCGGGCGTTCCCCTCGCCTGCGCCGCGTCCGACGGTCGCACCCATCCGCCGATCGGGCTGTGGCCCGTCGCCCTGCGCGCCGACCTGAGGCACGCTCTTACGATCGAAAACGAACGGAAGATCGACCGCTGGACGGCCCGCCACGGTTGCGTTTCGGCCGATTGGCCGCAAATCCCCTACGACCCGTTCTTCAACGCCAACACGCCCGAAGATCTCGACGAAGCCGAGCGCCTCGTCGCCCTTTTCGATGCCGCTTGAACGCCGCCGCGAGCGCGTCTAAATAAGCGGCAGGACATACGCGAAAACAAAGACATAGATCGCGTTCGAGGGGAGAAGATACGATGAAGGCGTTCGCTTTGGCGGTTCTGGTCGCGGTCGGCGGCAGCGTGGGTGCGGCCTACATTCTCGCCGCGGAACAGAAGCTCGCCTACGAGCAGTACACGACGACGGGCGCGCGCGTCGGCGACGCCGGCCAGAACCTGGTCGGCGCCGACTGGAAGCGTTCATGACAATGCCGCGTAAGGGATGAACCCGACGATCTCGCCGGGTTCGACCCTCAGGCGGTCTTCGGGAAGCTCGACGAGCCCGTCGGTTTCCGTGAGAGACGTGATCACGCCCGCGCCTTCGCGCGGGTGTTTTCTTGCGAGGACCCGGCCTTCCGGATCACGCTCGAGGAACACGCGGACATATTCGCGCCGCCCCTCCTTCTTCTTGTAGGAGAATCCCGCGACGACGGGCAGCGGCGTCACGGGTTCGAGCATCCCGCCCGAAAGCGCCGCCATCAGCGGCCGGACGACATGGGCGAAGGTCACGAACACGGCCACCGGGTTTCCGGGAAGCCCGACGAAGGCCGCATCCCCCACCACGCCCATCGCGACGGGCCGCCCCGGCTTGATCCCGATGCGCCAAAAGGTGAGCGCGCCGACGCTTTCGACCGCGCCCTTCACATGATCCTCTTCGCCCGTCGATACGCCGCCCGACGTGATGATGAGATCATGCGCACGCCCTGCCTCGGCCAGCGCCCCCGCGATCGCGGCCCGATCATCGGGGAGAATGCCGAGATCGGTCACCTTCGCGCCCATCCGCGTCGCGAGCGCTCGGAGCACGAAGCGATTGGAATCGTAGAGCGCCCCCGGCCCGAGCGGTCGTCCGGGCTCCGTCACCTCGTCGCCCGTCGAGAAGACCGCGACGCGCAGCCGCGCGCGGACGGGCACGTCCTTGAAACCCAGCGCGGCAGCGAGCGCGATTTCCCGCGGCCCGAGCCGACGCCCTGCGGCCAAGGCCTCTCCGCCGCGCGGCAGATCCTCGCCCGCCGACCGCATATTGGAACCGCGCTTCAACCCCTGCGGAAGACGGACGGCGTCGCCCTCGACGGTCACGTCCTCCTGCATGAAGACGGTGTCGAGCCCGGGCGGCATCGGCGCTCCGGTGAAGATGCGCACCGCCCTCCCCGCCTCCGGCGCGGCGCCGGTCCAGACCTCGCCCGCCGCCACGCGACCCGTGACGGGCAGCCGCGTTTCACCCGCAGCGGCCAGATCGGCGAACCGCACGGCCCAACCGTCGACGGCGGAATTGTCGAAGGGCGGCAGGTCGACGGGCGCGATCAAGGCCTCGGCCAGAAACCGTCCGTCCGCCTGGAACAGCGGAACCCGCTCGACGCCCGCAACGGGCGCGATCCGGTGGGCGATCGTGGCCAGCGCCTCTTCGACCGTCATCAAGGCTCCGCCGAAAGCGAAGCTGTCGCCGCTCAATTGCGCCATGGCCGCGTCCTCAATCCGTCCGACGCGCCAGTATACGCAGAACCTCGTCCCGCGGACGCGCCGCACCCGCGACGAACCCCGCGATCGCGTCGATGTCGTCGAGCCCGAAGACCGGCAGTCCCGCGGCCGGCGGTGTGCCGTCCGTCGCGACGCCGACGACGCTCGGGTCTTCCGAATGCAGCCAAGGCTTGCCGTTGGCGACACGGTGGATCTCGAGCTTCGGATGGGGCTCGTGCTTGAAGCCTTCGACCAGCACGAGATCGACGGGCGAGAGAAGCGCGAGCAGCTCCGCCAACGCGGGCTCCCGCTCCGTCCGCAGTTCATGCATCAGCGCCCAACGCTTGGCGGAACCGACGAGCACCTCGGTCGCCCCCGCCGCCCGGTGCGCATTGCTGTCCTTGCCGGGCGTGTCGATATCGAAGGCGTGATGCGCGTGCTTGACGGTGGAAACGCGGACGCCCCCCGCCGTGAGCCGTGGAATGAGCTTGGTGAGAAGCGTGGTCTTGCCCGCGCCGCTCCATCCGGCGATGCCGATGACCTTCAAGGCGACCCCCTCCAAAGAAAAGGCCCGGCGGTCGAACCGCCGGGCCGATCGTTCCGATGATGCGGAGACTTACTCGGCGGGAACGGCGGCGCCCGTACCGGGAACCTTGCCCTTCTCGGCCTCTTCCTTGACCCAAAGAGCATGGTGCTCCTTGGCCCAGTTGAGATCCACTTCGCCCGAGCC
>CAYNUN010000202.1:0-4394 GCA_964400345.1 uncultured Methylobacteriaceae bacterium | reverse complement strand
GCAGACCGAGACCGCCATCGAACATGTCGCGCGCGACATCGCCAAGGCGACGGACGTGCTCTTCCTGGGCCGCGGAACCAATTATCCGCTGGCGATGGAAGGGGCGCTGAAACTCAAGGAAATCAGTTACATCCACGCGGAAGGTTATGCGGCGGGCGAACTCAAGCACGGCCCCATCGCGCTCATCGACGAGGAGATGCCCGTCGTCGTGCTCGCGCCGCGCGACGCGATCTTCGAAAAGACCGTCTCCAACATGCAGGAGGTCGCCGCGCGCGGCGGCCGCATCATTCTGATCGCGGATGCGAAGGCGGCGCATGATGCGGGGATCGAGCCGGCGGGCACCCTCGTGATGCCCGAAATGGCCCCGGACTTCGCGGCGATCGTTTATGCCGTGCCGGCGCAGCTCCTCGCCTATTTCGCCGCTGTCACGCTCGGCAAGGACGTGGACCAGCCGCGCAATCTCGCGAAATCCGTCACGGTGGAGTGAGGCTCACGCGTCGGGCCGCGTCATGACGTAATAGGCGGCGGCGGCCATGCCCGCCCCGCAGACGAGAGCGGCGATCGGCGGGGCGAACAGCGTGATGCCCGTCAGGCTCACCGCCATCGAGGCGACCGCGAGATATTTCAAGCGCCGAGGAATCGAGCCCGTATCGCGCCAGCGGCGGATCGGCGGGCCGAGATGGGCGTGCTCGACGAGCCAACGTTCGAAGCGCGGCGAGGATCGGGCGAAACAGGCGGCCGCCATGATCAGGAAGACGACGCCGGGAACCGCCGGGAGTACGAGACCCGCGAAGCCGATCAGCAGCGCGAGGATTCCCCCTACGAACCACAGTGCCGTCTTGAAGCGGCGCAGCAGAAGCAGAAACGGGGATGCGATGCGCGCGAAGCCCGCGCTCGACGCGCGCCCCTTCCGCGTTGCATCATGAGGCGTCCGGCCGTCGGGCCCCATGGAGTTTCCTTCCCGCAATGACATCGCCCGCCCCCGTCGATCCCGTTCCGTCGCCGCCCCAGGAGATCGGGCTCACCGCCGGCCAGCGGATCCGCACCTATTTCCTGACGGGCATCGTCGTCGCGGGGCCCTTGGCCATTACGGCCTACATCACCTGGTGGTTCATCAATCTCGTCGACGGATGGGTGAAACCTCTCGTCCCGGCCGCCTACCGGCCGGACGCGCATCTGCCGTTCGACGTTCCCGGTTTCGGTCTCGTCGTGGCTTTCTTCGGCCTGACATTGCTCGGTTTCCTCACGGCCAATCTCGTCGGCCGTTCCCTGCTCGACCTCGGCGAGACCCTGCTCGGCCGAATGCCGGTGGTCCGAGGCCTGTATAAGGGCGTCAAGCAGGTCTTCCAAACCGTCTTTGCGGAAAGCGGTTCCTCTTTCCGCACCGTGGGTCTCGTCGAATTTCCGGGCAAGGGGATGTGGTCGATCGTGTTCATCTCGACCCCGCCCGGCGACGTGATTTCGGAGAGTCTGCCGGGACGGGCGGAGCACATCTCCTGCTTCCTGCCCTGCACGCCCAATCCGACCACGGGCTTCTTCTTCTTCCTGCCGAAACAGGACGTGATCGAACTCTCGATTTCGGTCGACGAAGGGGCGAAGCTCGTGATGTCGGCGGGCCTCATCCAGCCCGACATTCGCCAGGCGGAACTCGCTGCACTCGCCGAGAAGGCCCGCCCGTCCGTGAAGGAAGCGGCCGAGGCCTAGCCCGCCCGCAGCAGCCGGACGGCATCGCCTCTCTCGAAGAGGTGAAGCAGAACCTGCACGGCCTCGCCGCGCGGGCTTTCGAGATCGGGATCACGGTCGAGCAGATGCTCGGCGTCCTTCCGTGCCATGGCGAGCAGTTCGCCCTGGCGCGCGGGCGACGCGAGGCGGAAACCGGGCATGCCGGATTGGCGCGTCCCGAGTACGTCGCCTTCCCCGCGCAGGCGCAGATCCTCTTCCGCGATCACGAAACCGTCCTCGGTGTCGCGCATGGTTTCGAGCCGTTTGCGGGCGATTTCGCCCGAGCCCGATTTGTACAGCAGCAGGCAGACCGAACGCGCCGCGCCGCGGCCGACGCGGCCGCGCAACTGGTGCAATTGGGCGAGGCCGAACCGCTCGGCGTGTTCGATCACCATCACGCTCGCTTCGGGCACGTCGACGCCGACTTCGACGACCGTCGTCGCGACGAGCACGGAGGCTTCGCCCGATGCGAAGCGGGCCATGACGTCGTCCTTGTCGCGGCCCTTCATCTTGCCGTGGACGAGGGCGACGGCGTCGCCGAAACGCGCCTTCAGGGCGGCGTGACGCGCTTCGGCCGCGGCGACGTCGAGTTCCTCGGACTCCTCCACCAGCGGGCAGATCCAATAGACGCGCCGCCCCGCCGCGATCGCGCGGCCGACCGCCGTCTCCACCTCTTCGAGGCGCTCGAGCGGCACGACGCGCGTGTCGATGGGGGACCGTCCCGCGGGTTTTTCGCGCAGGGCGGAAACGTCCATATCCCCGAAACAGGTGAGGACGAGGGTGCGGGGAATGGGCGTGGCCGTCATCACCAGAACGTCCACCGCCTCGCCCTTGCGCGACAGCGCGAGGCGCTGATGCACGCCGAAGCGATGCTGCTCGTCGATGACGGCGAGGCCCAGTCGCGCGAAGGCGACCTCTTCCTGAAACAGGGCATGGGTGCCGACCACGACGACGATCGCGCCCGATGCGAGGCCTTCGAGAACCTCGCGCCGCGCCGCGCCCTTTTCGCGCCCCGTCAACAGCGCCGCGCGAAGACCCGCCGCACGAAGCAAGGGTTCGAGGCGCTCGAAATGCTGCCGCGTCAGAATTTCGGTCGGCGCCATGAGCGCCGATTGAAACCCCGCTTCGGCCACCGTCGCCATCGCGAGAAGCGCCACCAGCGTCTTGCCGGAGCCGACGTCGCCCTGCAGGAGACGCAGCATCCGTTCCGGCCGCGCGAGATCCTCGGCGATGTCTTGGACCGCCTTTTCCTGGGCAGACGTCGGCGCGAAGGGTAGGGCTGCGAGAATGGCGCGACGGCGGCTTCCGTCGCCGATGCGCGGCGTCCCGCTTTCGCGTTTCATCCGGCGGCGGACCAGCAGCAGCGCGGTCTGGCTCGCGAGGAGTTCGTCATAAGCCAGACGGATGCGGGCGGGGCCGTCCTCGCCGATCGCCTCCGGGCTTTCGGGTTCATGCAGGACGCGCAAGGCCTCGCCGAAGCTCGGCCAGCCCTCGCGCGCGACGAGCGCCGGATCGCTCCATTCCCGCAAGGCCGGGAGCCGTGCGAGCGCGCCCGCGGCGGCCCGGTGCACCATGCGGCGGGAGAGTCCCTCCGTCCGGCCGTAGACCGGTTCGATCATCGGGGATTTGGCGAAGGCCTCGGCATCCATCACCCGATCGGGATGGACGATCTGCCGACGGCCGTCGAACAGTTCGATGGAGCCCGAGACGAAACGGATCTCGCCGACGGGCAGAAGCGATTCGAGCCGCGCCCGCGAACCGTTGAAGAAGACGAGCGTGACGTCCCCGGTCTCGTCCTCGCACAGCACGCGATAGGGCGCGCCGCGGCGGCCGGGAGGCGCGGGACGATGCGAGACGACGCGGACCTCGAACGTCGTCAGAACCCCCGGCTCGGACTCGGAAAGCACCGCGCGGCGACGGCGGTCGACGGCGGCGTAGGGCAGGTGCAGCAGCGCATCGAGCACCCGCGCCTCACGTCTTCCGTCGCCGAGGAGACGGTCGAACAGGGGCGCAAGCTTGGGACCGATGCCCGGAAGCGCCGTAACGGGAGCGAAGAGCGGGTCCAGGACGGCGGGGCGCATCGCGACTCGATCGGATCAAAGCGTGAACGGCCCCTTATAGGGGGTCACGCGTCGATACGGAACCGACCGCGCGATGTCGTTTCGGCGCGGTCGGCGTTTCTTCCCCGGCGTCGTCGCGGCTCTCCCGTCAATGCATGCTGCGGAGCGCTTCGCTGCAGGCGCTCTCGCAGCGACGGCAGGCTTCGGCGCAGATGCCGCAATGTTCGTGCATGGCGGCGTGGCGTCCGCATTCCGCGCCGCAGTTTCGGCAGGCGACCGCGCAGGCGTCGAGCATGCGGCGGATCAGTTCCTCGTCCGACCCGGTCCGGCGCGAGGCGATCGCTCCCGTCGCGAGGCAGACGTCGGCGCAGTCGTTGTTGAGCCGGATGCATTGCGTGAGCTCGCGCACCGCGGATTCGCCTAGACAGGCATCGGCGCAGATGGTGCAGGCCGAGGCGCAGGCCCGGCATTCGTCGATGCAGCGCACGAGCGCTTCGTTCACTTTTCCCATCACGTTCGGATGGGTTCTGAGCATGTCCATCGCTTGCATGGCGTTCTCCCGAAAAGGGTCCGGTTCCGAAACGCGCGGCGAGGCGGATGGTTGTTCTCCGA
>CAYNUN010000201.1:0-4403 GCA_964400345.1 uncultured Methylobacteriaceae bacterium | reverse complement strand
CGTCGCCGGCATGTCGCTGTCGCGGATGCCGTGGCCGCGGTCGAGAGCGTCCACCACCGCATTCATCACCGCGGGGCAGGAGCCGATGGAACCGGCCTCCCCCGCTCCCTTGATGCCGAGCGGATTGGTCGTCGACGGCACGTTCTTCGTCTCGAAGGCGAAGGAGGGCACGTCGTCGGCGCGCGGCAGGCAATAGTCCATGAAGGAGGCCGTCACGAGCTGGCCGTCCTCGCCATAGACCGTCCGCTCGTAAAGCGCCTGCCCGATCCCCTGCACCACGCCGCCATGCACCTGCCCCGCCAGCAGCAGCGGGTTCACCGCCACGCCGAAATCGTCGCAGATATTGTAGTTCACGATGGTGGTGACGCCTGTCTCGGGGTCGATCTCCACCTCCGCGACATGCGTGCCGTTCGGATAGGTCGCGTCGGGCGGGGTGAAATCCCCCTCCCCGGTCCGCGCCGCTTCCGTGGCCGACGGCAATTTCGCGAGATCGACGAAGGAGATGCGGCGATCCGTTCCCACGACGCCGACGGCGCCGTCCCGGATTTCGAGGTCGGAGGCCGAGGCTTCGAGCGCGTCGGAGGCGAGCCGCTTCAGCTTCTCGGCGAGGTTCTGCGCCGCGAGATGCACCGACACGCCGCCCACCGGGATCGAGCGCGAGCCGCCCGTTCCATTGCCCGTCGCCACCGTCGCCGTGTCGCCCTGCACCACGCGGATCTTCTCCGGCGGCAGGTCGAGATGCTGCGAGGCGAACTGGGCATAGGCCGTCGCATGCCCCTGCCCGTTCGACTGCGTGCCCGAGAACAGCGTCACGGTGCCGTCGGTCTCCAGACGGATCTCGACGTCCTCACCCGAGCCCCAGGCCGTGCATTCGATATAGGTCGCGACGCCGATCCCGCGCAGCTTGCCCGCCTTCTTCGAGGCGCGCAGCCGGTCCTTGAAGCCGTTCCAGTCGGCGGCTTCCATGGCGCGGGTCAGATGCTTGTCGAAATCGCCCGTGTCGTAGGTCCGGTCACCGACAGGTGTCTTGTAGGGCATGGCCGCGGGCGGAATGAAGTTCTTCCGCCGCAGCACGTCGGGCCTGATCCCCGTTTCGCGCGCCGCGCGGTCGACGAGCCGTTCCAGCAGATAGGCCGCCTCCGGTCGCCCCGCGCCGCGATAGGCGTCGACGGGAACCGTGTTCGTATAGAGCCCGCGCACCCGCACATGGATCAGCGGCGTCTTGTAGACGCCCGTCACCATGGTGGCGCCGAGATAGGGGATGTAAGGCCCGTATTGCGAGAGATAGGCCCCGAGATTGCCGATGATGTCGAAGCGCATCGCGAGGAAGCGCCCCTGCGCGTCCATCGCCACTTCGGCCTTGGAGAGATTGTCGCGGCCATGCGCGTCGGCGACGAAATGGTCGGACCGGTCCGCCGTCCATTTCACGGGCCGGCGCAGCCGCTTCGCGGCTTCGAGCACCAGCGGATATTCGCGATAGGTAAAGGTCTTGGTGCCGAACCCGCCGCCGACGTCGCCCGTCACGACGCGGATCTTCTCGGGCTTCACCTTCAGCACCTTGGCCGCGAGCGTGTCGCGGATGCCGTGCACGCCCTGGCTCGACACCGTGAGCTTGTAGCCCGCCCGCGCGTCGTATTCGCCGACGGCGCCGCGGGTTTCCAAGTAGTTCGTGATCAGCCGGTTGTTGTCGACTTCGATCGAAACGACCTTCGCGGCCTTGGCGAAGGCGGCGTCGACCGGGGCCTTCTCGCCCATCTCGGCATCGAAGGCGATGTTGTCGGGTTGCTGCGTCCAAACCGCGGCCGCGCCTTTCTTCAGCGCGGCGCGCATGTCGGCCGCGACCGGCAGCGGCGCGTAATCCACGACGATCGCTTCGGCCGCGTCCTTCGCCCGCTGCACGTCGTCGGCGACGATGAAGGCCACCGCATCGCCCACATGCTTCACGATGCCGTCGCAAAGCACCGGGATATGCGCCACATGGTTGCGGCTTCCGTCCTTGTTGGGCATCGGCGCGAGGCAGGGCACGGGGCCGAGATGCGTCAGGTCATGCGCCGTCAGGATCAGCTTCACGCCCTTCAGAGCCTTGGCGGCCTCGACGTCCTTGATCGTGAACTTCGCATGCGCATGCGGGCTCCGCAGCACGACGGCATGCAGGCATTTCTCCGGGCCGTAGTCGTCGGTGTAGTTGCCGCCGCCCGTGACCAGACGATGATCCTCGACGCGACGGAGCGGCTGACCGACACCGAACTTCTTCACCGACATGGAAACCCCCGACTTTCGATCACTCATTCTTGCAGCATCCGCCCGTCACGGTCGAGCGGCGCGGGATGCGTCAATCCGCCGGCCCCGTCTCGACGGGCTCACCGTTCGCGACCCAATCGAGCATGCCGCCCGCATAATGCGCATCGACGGGCACGCCCCACGCATGCGCGATGTCGGCCGCGTTCAACGATCTTTTTCCGGACCGGCACGACAGCACGATACGCCGACCGTCGCGCGGCAGCGCGGAAACGTCGAAGGTCGAAAGCGGATTGAACAACGCGCCGGGAATGTGCCCGGCCTCGAATTCATACGCCTCGCGCACGTCCACCAGCACGATCGAACCGTCGGCGAGTCCCGCCTTCACGTCGTCGATCGTCAGGTCTTCCACATGCGGCATGCTCATCGCCCGATCCCCTCCGCCGAAATACGGGCGAGACTTTAGCCGATGAACGCCCCGCGGAAAGCCCGTCTTCGCATGGAAACTCCAACCCATGGACGCACCCTTACTCATGTTCGACCGCGGGACCTGCCGGCCCGACAGGCGGGCCGACGGGTTCCACAATGTCGTCGCGACGGCTCCGCGCCCTCGCGCTCAACGCAGCCGCGCGGCGATGCGCGGCCGGAAACGGAGAAAACCGCGATAGGCCCGCTCCAGCAGCGGCAGAACGAGCGGCAGCTTCGCGAGCCGCCCGAGGAGACGCCAGCCGGGCAGCGTGAGCCAAAGCTGCGCGAATCCCGCCGCGCCCGAATGCAGCTCGCCCTTCTCGTCGCGGACATGGAAGCGCGCGAGCGCCGCCTCGCGGGAGAGATCGTCGCCCGGTGCGGCCCCCGGTTCCGAGACGTCGACGAAGGCGACCGATTCCGCTCCCCGGCAATCCTTGTAGACGCCGATTTCGCGGCGACAGAGCGGGCAGGCCCCGTCGTAATAGACCGTCAATGCAGGCTTCTCTTGGTCGGTCATGCCGCTGCCCGCTCCTTCAGGATCATGTCGGCGAGCGCCCGCCCGCTGTCGAAGGCCGCTTCCACCCGTCCGCCGATGCACCAGTCGCCGCACGCGCCTACGCCGAGCGCCGAATCGAAGAAGGCGGGCGCGCCCGCGGGCTTTTCGACGAGCGCATAGCGCCAGCGATGAACGACCGAATAGGTCGGCGCGTCCTGAAACCCCGTCGCTTCGCGGAATGCGGCGAGCAGAAGCGGCAACGACGCTTCCGGGTCGAGTTCGATATGCGCGCGCGACCAATCGGCCGAAGCATGCACCACGACGGTTTCGCTCGCGGCGTCGCGTCCCGGCTTGGTCGCGTTGCGGGCGATCCAGGCGATCGGCCCGTCGTCGCGCTTCATCTCCGTCCCGATCCCGGGAACGGGTCGCTCGAAGGCGAGCAGCAGCGCGATGCAGGGCGCATAGTCCGCGCGCTCGATTCCCGGCAATTCGAGCCCCGATGCGGCGAGCAGCGAAACCGCCTGCGCCGCCGGGATCGCCAGAACGACGCGGTCGAACCCGTCTTCGGACACGCCCTCGACCGTATCGAGCCGCCAGCCCGTCATGGACTTTTCCATTTTCGAGACGGTGCGTCCGGTCCGGACGTCCAAGCCCTCCGCCATGGCGCGCGGCAGAGCCGTCATGCCCGGCACGCCGACGAAACGATCGGCCGCGCCCCAAGGCGCACAGGCGCCCGACGCCGCCCCCTCGATCAGCGCACGAAAAGCCGCGCCTCGAATGGTGAAGAATTGTGCACCGTGGTCAAAAGAAAGGCTCTCGACGCGCCGCGTCGCCATGCGCCCGCCGACGCCCCGGCTCTTGTCGAACAGGACGACCGCGTGTCCCGCCGCCGCGAGCCGCCCAGCGCAGGCCAGTCCCGCCATCCCCGCCCCGATGATCGCCGTCCGCATCACAACCACTCCGGCCCGCCGCGGGGCCCCGCACCGTCATGCCCGCCCATGCGGGCCTCCGGTCTTCGCTCTAAACCGTCATGCCCGCGCCTGCGGGCATCCACGTCTTCCTGCCTCGGCCCTACACCGTCATGCCCGCGAAGGCGGGCATCCACGTCTTCCGACACCCGCACCGCGATGCGCTTACGCACGACGCCGCCGAACGGACCTGCTACGCTCGTCTTCGGGCACGGACCGGCGTGGCTCGCTTT
>CAYNUN010000200.1:0-4408 GCA_964400345.1 uncultured Methylobacteriaceae bacterium | reverse complement strand
TCCCGATCATTGGGAACGGCCGATGCGGCGGACAGGGCGACCGGAACCCGGCCGTCGAAGCGGGGGCGGCCGGAATCGCCCGTGAACGGCGCGGCCGAGCAGCCCAGCATGCAGCAGGCGTCGGTCTCCGCGCCCGCGTCGTCGCCGGCGTCGTTCTGAGCCGCGAACGCCGACTTGTCGGCGCACCAGACGGGGAAGAGCGGATCCGCCTTGGCCGCATGGGCGGCGGGCGCGAGCATGACCTGCAGCGCGAAGAGCGGGACGAGCGCGAGCGCGAGCATGAACCGCAACGGGCGAAGCCCCGCGCGAGACATGCGCACGAAAAGCGGACGAAGGCGCCTCGGATCCATGACCATCCCTTGTACCAAAATCCGGTCGCGTTCAAGCCGCGGCACGCCGCTTGCTCCGGGGCGCGGCATCATGACCGGAGAATGCGATGGGACCCGTTCTGCAATTGCTCGATGCGCGCCATGTCGGGGGGATCGAACGGCATGTGGAAGTGCTGTGCCGCGCGCTCGCGGCCGCGGGCGTCGCGTCGCGTCCGGTGCTGTTGGCCGATCACGGGGCGACGCCGGCGCGAGCGCTGTTCGAACGCGCGGGCCTCGATCCTCTCGTCTGCGACGGAAGCTTCACGGGACTGCTCCGCCTGCTGCGGCGCGTCCGCCCGGCGCTGCTGCACACGCACGGCTACAAGGCCGGGATCGTCGGAAGGCTCGCGGCGCGGCTCGCCGGGGTCGGCGCGGTCTCGACCTTTCATGCGGGCGAACGCGGCCCCTTCCCGGTCGGGCTCTATCAGGACGTCGACCGTTGGACCTCGTGGCTCGCGGCCCGGATCGCGGTGAGCGCGCCGATCGCGGCGGGCATCCCCTTTCCGACCGAAATCCTGCCCAATTTCATCGATCTTCCGCCTTCGGAGGAGACCGTCCCGGCCTCGCGGATCGCGGCCTTCGTCGGACGGCTCAGCCCCGAAAAAGGCCCCGATCTCTTCTGCGAAGCCGCCCTCCGCGCCCCGGACACGATCCGCTGGGTGATGTTCGGCGACGGCCCGATGCGGGCGGAGCTGGAGGCGTGCTACGGCGACCGCGTGGAGTTCCGCGGCACGACCGACATGGAAACGGAATGGGGAGGGATCGGCGTTCTGGCGATCACCTCGCGGGCCGAAGGCCTGCCGATGGCGGCGCTCGAAGCGCTCGCCCACGGCGTGCCGGTGGCGGCGCATCGCGTCGGCGGCCTTCCCGATCTGCTGACCCCGGACACGGGCGACCTCGTCGCCCCGGGCGATGCCGACGGCCTGATCCGCGCCGTCCGCGCAAGGCTCGACGCCGCGCCCGAAGAGCGGCTCGCGACGCGGCGCGCCTGCCGCGCACATGTCGCGGCGCGGCACGGGGCTGAAGCGGGCGCGGGCCGCATGCTGGCGGTCTATGCGCGGGCGAGCCGCGACCGCCGTTTCGTCGAAACGCGTCGCGTTCCGCAAACGGCGCGATGATCCGGCCCGCCCGCGGGCGGGATCAGCCGGGCCGTTTCGCGAAGGCGAGGCCGGGGCGGAAAAAGAGCGTTCATCGCAGACTGATGCGCGCCGTCAGCCGGTAGCCCGTTCCGCGGATGTTGACGATCGGGTTGCTCTTGTCGCCCAGCGCCTCCGAAATCTTCTTGCGCAGGGTCGCGATGCGCACCTCGAGGCTTCGGGGACTCACGGGCTCGTCCGCAGAGCCCAAGGCTTCCATCAGCTCCCACCGCTCCAGACTGGTGTGAGGAGCCAGCGCGAAGCGCGTCAGGACCCGCTTTTCCGCTTCCGTGACCGGGATCTCGGTTTTCGGTCCCGCCAAGATGTTGGCTCGGCCGTCGAGCAAGAGATCCGACGATCCGTCGGCGCGCGTTCCGACGATCCGCCGTGCCATGGAGCGCAGCAAAGCGAGCAATTCCTCCGGGTCGACGGGCTTGACGAGATAGACGTCGGCTCCCGATCCGTATCCTTGCAGACGAGTGTTCAAGGCCGCCTGAGCGGTCAGCAGGATGATTCCCGCTTCCGGCTGTCGTGCTCTGATGCGGGCTGCGAGGCTCATTCCGTCTTCACCGGGCAGGCCGACATCGATGATGTAGATGTCGGGCCGGTCGATGTTCATGACCTCCGCCAAGGCTTCCGCACAAAAGACGCCGTCGGCGGTGAATCCCGATTTCCGCAAGGCATCGACGATGGTCCGACGCAGGGCGTCGTGATCTTCGATGACGAGAACATTCGCCGTGGTCCCCGAAGACGCGTCCGTCATCAGACCGCCTCCGTTCCGACGTCGAGCCGCGAGCTTCGATCGGCGGCGGCAGAAACGACGATGCCGAATTCGACGAGATCGCCGTGCCGTTCATAGAACGCGGCCCCTCCCAATCGCTTCGCTATCGTATCGACGATGAAGAGCCCCAAGCCGGAACCGGACTGCCGGTGCGCTTGCGGGCCGCGAGAATATTTCTGGAAAACGGTCTCGGGGTCCGGCAGCCCGTATTCGGACCGTTCGTTGATCACGCTCAGCCGCAGAGAGGCGTCATCGACATCGTGGCGCGCCCTGATGATCACCGGCGCCTCATGCGATCCGTATTTCAGCGCGTTTTCGACGAGATTGTTGAGAACGATACGGATCAATGTCCGATCGCTCGTGATGTCGCCGATCCCGTGGGACTCGACCTGCAGCGGCCGACCTTCGAGTTTCCTGCCGGCTCGGTCGAGTTCCGCCTTCAGATCGAAGGTCGAGATGCTCAAGCTCAGAGCGCCGTCGGCCACCTGTCCGGCGTGGATCGTCTTGTCGAGCACGGCCGCCATCTCATCCACGGCCAGCCGAAGCTCCTGCACGCCCTCGACATCGGACAGCCATGGTCCGAGCTGCATCTTCATGACCGCCATCGGCGTCCGCAATTCGTGAGCGAGCATGGAGAGAAGCTTCTCTTGCGATTCACGGTTCTTGCGATCCTGCTCGGATTGCACGCGGGCCATGATCAGCATGCGCTCGGATTGCTCGTGCTTCGCCGCCAACCGGATCGCTCGCGCATACATGAAGGCCGTCATGCATGTCGTCGTGACGAGACCATGGATATGCGCCGCGTAAAGCGTGAGCTCGGGATTGCGAAGAGCATTCTGCAAGACGCCGAGCTGAACGAAGATGGCGATGCCTCCGGATAAGGAAATGACGGAGCACATCCCCACCATGGCCGATTTCGGCATGACCGGCCCCGCCCCCGTCCTTTGCGGAGCCGTGGCGAAGGAGGCCGGAACGAGAATGACCGTGGTGGCCAATCCGGTCAGAATATTGAGCCTCAATGCCTCCATGACGAAGCCCGCGCCCAAGAGAACCAGCGCGCCGATCCACAGCGTCAGGATCAGCCCGAAAGCGTAATGCGTGATCCGCGTCGGCCGATACTCCGATATCAGGACGTATACGAATGTGAGCGAGACTCCGACATACAATATATTCGTCACGTTCGTCATGTTGCTCAGAACGTGACCATACGTATCCTGAAATATATATCGAACTATTCCCAAGTTCATGACGATGTAAACGAATTCAAAGAACTGACGTATGACGAACCATCCGAACACTTTTTCGGAGAAGCGGTACCAATGCATGACCGCCAGCAAACCCGACATCAAAACGACGACGCAATATGCCGCGATGGCCGCCAGATGAAGGGCGTCCTTCCGAGCGGCGTCCTCCATCGTCAAGACTTCCGCGATGATCGAACGTGCCGTCTCGGACCTTATCGAGATGAAGACGTCGCCGCCCTGCGGCGGCACCTCGATCTCGGCGTTCAGATGGGTGGACCGAATGCCGTCTTTCGAGCCGGGATGGAAGTCGCCCGTGATCTGCGCTTTGCCGCCGGTGTCGTAAATGACGACCTGATCCAAGATCGGCGGTCGAATCCTGACCAGCAAGGACCGTAGGGACGTCGTGTCGGCAGGTCGAACGGTCAACCGCAACCAGACCGTGTCTTTGCCGTATCCGGCCGACAAGACCCCGCTATACGGCTGAAAATCCCGGTGGCGGACCTGATCGTATTCCAGCAACGACGTTGCATCCCGGAAATACCGGCGGTCCATGATCTCGTCCGCCCTCGACGCGCCGCTGCCGAGCAAGATGACGGTTACGGCCACGAAGAGTCCGAGGACATGGAAAATGCGTTGCACGGATCGCCGAAGGTTCCCAGAGGCTGAATCGAAGATTCATCTTTTTGGACGATCGCGGCAAGACATTCCGACTTGAGGGTTCTTGAGCTTCGCTTGGACACGAGAGGTATGAATCACACCGAAAAAGCAGCATCGACCCATCGACGAGAATTCAGATCATGTCAGAGTATTCCGTCTCGATCACGCAAGCGAAGTCAGGTGAACAGGCCCGGCGGCGCCTTCGCCCCCATCAAGCGGGGT